>JABCPQ020000024.1 GCA_013333035.2 Clostridiales bacterium
ATATTATTAATTTTATATATAATAGAAAATTTTAGATAATGGAGAACAAATGAAAATAGGAATAGATATAGGTGGAAGCCATATTGGAATAGGCCTAGTAAAGGATAATGGTAAATTATTATCACAAAAATCAATAGATATAGATATATCAAAGTTTGACACAGAAATTAAAGTGAAAAATTTCATTTTAGAATCAATTTATAAAATGATTTCAGGATTATTAAAAAAATATAATTTATCAATTAAGTCAATTGAAAAAATCGGAATTGCAGCACCTGGAAATCCAAGTAAAACAGAATTAAGAAATCTAGTAAATTTAAAAATAAAAAAATTTGATATAGGAAAAATTTTAAAAGAAAAATATCATTGTACAGTAGCAATAAAAAATGATGGAAAATGTGCAGGAATAGCTGAAAAACAATTTGGAGCATTAAAAGACTATAACGATGCAGTATTTTTATGTATAGGAACAGGAGTAGGAAGCGCCGTATTTCTACAAGGTAAATTACTAGAGCCAACAAATAATTCTGGATTTGAATTAGGACATATGGTAATCGAAAAAGGAGGTAATTATTGTAATTGTGGTAATTATGGATGTTTCGAAACATATGCTTCAATGAAAAGATTTAAAGAAAAAGTCAAAAAAGAATTAGCATTACCAAAAGATATGAAAGCAGAAGAAATACAAAAATATATTAGAGAAAACATTGATCATAAGCACATAAAATCATTAGTAGACGAATATATTGATTATTTAGGATGTGGAATTGCAAACATAGTTAATATATTTGAACCAGAGGCAATCGCTATCGGAGGCAGTTTTGTATATTACCAAGATATATTTATCCCAAAATTAGAAGCAAAAATAAAGGAATATAGATTTAATAAAACAAGTAAAATAGATATAATTTGCGCAAAACTAATGAATGAAGCGGGAATTATAGGAGCAACTGAAATATAAAAAGAGACCTAAAGTAAAATAACTAATACTTTAGGTCTTTTAATCTAAGTGAAAAGTAGGATTAATAGATTCATCAGGAATAATTACATCCTGGTTTTTATCTTTAGAAATAATTAAAGAATTAAGTTCGAAAGGCAAATAATCAGAAGTTTTAGAAAATTTCTTAAAATCTGAATTAGAACCTTTTATAATTTCAAAATTTTTAAATACTTTATTAGGCAAAATAATCACCTCCAAATTTAATGAGATTATATAGATAATAATATACACAATCAATAAATAAGTTAAAATGAAATATAAAAGAAATATAAAAAATACAAAAGGAAAAATAGAAAAAACTTTAAATTGGCCAAAAAGCACAATTATTGAAAATAAAGAGTTATTATGTTATAATTTTTACATAATATATAGCAAGGGGAAAAAAGTTGGAAAAAGATCAAGCAAAAGGAATAATTGAAGCATTATTATTTGCAACAGCAAGAATAGTTAAAACTACAGAATTACAATCAATATTAGAATTAACTGAAGATGAAATAAAGCAAATAATCAATGAAATGAATGAAGATTATAAAAATCCAAAACATGGATTTGAAATAATCATTATTAACGATGGCTATCAATTAACAACTAAAAGCGAATATTATGAATATTTATATCCAGCATTTGATAAAAGAATAGAACCAAAACTATCACAAGCAGCACTAGAAACCCTTGCAATAATTGCATATAATAAGAAAGCAACAAAATTCGATATAGAAACAATAAGAGGTGTTGATTCAAGTGCAACAATTTATAAATTACAAGAATATAATTTGATAGAACAAGCAGGAAAATCTGATTTACCAGGAAAACCAATGTTATATAAAACAACAGAAGAATTCTTAAAAAAATTTGGAATGAAATCATTGGAAGATTTGCCAGATTTGCCAAGATTTAAAATGGACTCAAATCAACAAATTGTAATAGATGATTTAGTTGAAGAAATCAAGAAAAATAATGAGGCTCCATCCCCCACGAATCATGAAGAAATAAAAAGTGATGAAAAAGAGATTAAGGGAGAAGAATAATGAGTAAAAATAAAGATGAATTTGTAAAAGATATAACAAATATAGAAGATGATTTCGCACAATGGTATACAGACATTGTAATAAAAGCAGAATTATGTGATTATACAAAAGTAAAAGGATTTATATCATATAGACCTTATGGATATGCAATTTGGGAAAATATTCAACAAATAGCAGATAAAATGTTTAAAAAACAAGGGGTAAAAAATGTAGCAATGCCATCATTAATACCAGAAAGTTTATTAAATAGAGAAAAGGATCACATTGAAGGATTTGCACCAGAAGTAGCATGGGTAACTAAAGGTGGACAAAAAGAATTAGAAGAAAAACTAGTAGTAAGACCAACATCAGAAACAATCTTTTGTGATATGTATTCAAAATGGTTAAATTCATGGAGAGACTTACCATTTTTATATAATCAATGGTGTAACGTCCTTAGATGGGAAAAAGAAACTAAACCAATTCTTAGATCAAGAGAGTTTTTATGGCAAGAAGGTCATACAATACATGAAACAGCAAAAGAAGCAGAAGAGTTTACACAAAGAATGTTAAACGTATATGCTGACATTATTGAAAAATATTTAGCAATACCAGTAATAAAGGGGCAAAAAACAGAATCAGAAAAATTTGCTGGAGCAGATTCAACATACACAGTAGAAACAATGATGCATGATGGAAAAGCACTTCAAGCAGGTACATCACACTATTTTGGACAAAATTTTACTATTCCATTTGATATTAAATTTACAAACAGAAAAGGCGAATTAGAGTACGCATATCAAACATCATGGGGAATATCAACTAGACTAATAGGAGCAATAATAATGGCACATGGTGATAATAGAGGTTTAAAATTACCACCAGCAGTAGCTCCAACACAAGTAGTAATAGTACCAATAAAGCAAGAGAATGAAGAGGTTCAAAAAGCAATAAAAACAATATATGAACAATTACAAGAAAGTGATATAAGAGTTGAAATAGATAATAGAGATAATTATACACCAGGATACAAATTTAATTATTGGGAAATGAAAGGTGTTCCAGTTAGAATTGAAATTGGACCAAGAGATGTTGAAAATAACCAATGTGTAATAACAAGAAGAGATAATTTTGAAAAACAGGTTATTTCAATGGCTGGAATTAATGAAACAATAAAATCATTGATGGACAAAATTCAAATAAACATGTTTAATATGGTAAAAGAAAATATGGAAAATAAAACAACATCAGCTAAAAGTCTAGAAGAATTTAAAGAACAAATGGAAAAAAATCAAGGCTTTATCAAAACAATGTGGTGTGGAGATGTAGCATGTGAAGAAAAAATTAAAGCAGAGACAGGTGCAAAATCAAGATGTATGCCATTTGAACAAGAACATTTAGATGATAAATGTGCAATCTGTGGAAAACCAGCAACAAAAATGGTAATTTGGGGAAGACAATATTAATATGAGAATAAGATTTAAACCTTGGGCAAGGGAAGAATTGGAAACAAGCCCATTTTACATAGATAATCCAAAAGAATATAAAAATAAATGGAAAACAGTATTTGAAAATAATAATGAAATAAGACTTGAATTAGGATGTGGAAAAGGAAACTTTGTAAGTCAATCATCAATTGAAAATCCAAATATTAATTATATAGCAGTAGACTTAATTGATGCTATGCTAGGAATGGCGAAAAGAAATATTGAAGTAGCGTATGGAATTAGAAAATCAACTGATAAAGAAGAAATAGAAGATGAAATAGAAAAACAAAAAGTAGTAAAGAACATTAAACTTGTAAGATATGATATTTCAAATATTGCAGAAATACTGGGACCAAATGATGAAATAAAACGTATATATATAAACTTTTGTAATCCATGGCCAAAAGGCAAACATCATAAAAAGAGATTAACTTTTGATAGAAATTTATTAGCATATAAAAACTTTCTAAAAGGCGAAATATATTTTAAAACAGATGATGACGAATTATTTAAAGCAAGTCTAGAATATTTTGAGAATGCAGGATATGAAATAATAAGCAAGACATATGATTTACATTCAGAAGATAATTTTTGGAAAGATCAAAACAATGTAGAAACAGAACATGAAAAAATGTTTACAGCAGAAGGCATAAAAATAAAAGCTTTAATAGCAAGACCAAAATAAAAAAGAAATCGAGATATTAAAAATATCTCGGTTTTTTTGTATTAGGTATAATTTATTGTATTTATTTTGAATATAGTTTTCATTGACAATTTTATAATTAGGAAATATCATAATGGAAAATACTACCAAACGGAGCAAAGATGATTACTAAAATAAACACATTAGGATTAGAAGGAATAAACCCAGTAAAAATAGAAACAGAAGTTGATATATCACCTGGATTTCCACGATTTGAAATAATAGGTATGCCTGATTCAAGCATTAAAGAAGCAAGACATAGAGTAAAAACAGCAATTCAAAATTCAGGAATAAAACTACAATCAAAAAGAATAATAATTAATTTATCACCAGCAGAAATCAAAAAGGTGGGTTCACACTATGATTTATCAATAGCAATAGGCATTTTAAAAAGCAGCAATATATTAAAAGAAAATAGAGATTTATCAAAAATAGCATTTATAGGTGAATTATCACTTGATGGAAAATTAAAAAGAACAAAAGGAATTTTACCATTATGTCTAGAAGCTAAAAAAAGTGGAATAGAAAAAATAATAGTGCCTTACGAAAATTTAGACATGATATCAATAATAGATAACATTGAAATACTAGGGGCAAAAAATTTAAATGAAGTAATAAAATATTTATATTCAAAAATCGATTTAGAAATGAAAAGGACAGATTTTGAAGAAATATTATCAAATAATATTGAAAAAGAAGACTATTTGGATTTTGCAGATGTAAAAGGACAACAAGAAGCAAAAAGAGCATTAGAAATTGCAGTTGCAGGACATCATAATTGTATGATAATAGGGCCACCAGGTAATGGAAAAACAATGTTAGCAAAAAGAGTATTATCTATAATGCCAAAGTTAACCTATGAAGAGTTCTTAGAAATCAATAAAATAAGTGATTTAGTAGAAAATCAGGATAAATTAAAAACAACAAGGCCATTTCTGAATCCACATTATTCAATAAGTAAAACAGGTTTAATTGGAGGTGGAAACAATCCAAAGCCAGGAGTAATTACATTAGCACATAATGGAGTCTTATTTTTAGATGAATTGTTAGAATTTGATAAAAATACATTGGAATCATTGAGAAACCCAATAGAAGATAAAGAAATATCTTTAACCAGAAATAATAAAAAAGTTACATATCCATGCAATCCATTATTGATTTTATCAACAAATCCATGCAAATGTGGATATAGAGGAAGTAATATTAAAGAATGTAAATGCACTAATTTAGAAAGAAAGCAATATAGAGCAAAGTTAAGTGGACCAATAACAGATAGAATAGATATAACAATAGAATGTAGTAATATTGAATATAATACGTTAAAAGAAAGGAAAGAAGAATCTTCAAAAATAATCAAGAAAAGAATAGAAAAGGCAAGATTAATACAACTAGAACGTTATAAATATGATGGAATAACAACTAATTCAGAATTAGAAGAAAAACATATAAAAAAATATTGCAAAATAGATGATGAAACAGAAGTAATTTTAAAACAAACTTTTAAAAAATATAGTTTAAGTATCAGATCATATTTAAAAATATTAAAGATAGCAAGAACGATTGCAGATTTAGATGAAAGCAAAGATATAAATAAGGAACATATTATTGAAGCAATAAAATATAAAACAAATATATACAAATATATAGAAGGAGAATAAATGAATGAAAATAAAATTTTTGGTTATGATGTAATAAAGATAGAGAATACAAATTCAAATTTTCCAGAAAGATTAAAAAATATTACAAATAAGCCAAAAGCATTATATATGATTGGAAATATCGAACTATTAAATAAAAATGAAATAATAGCAATTGTAGGATCAAGAGATGCAGACAAATATGGAATAGAAATAACAAAAAGATTTTCAAAAACATTATCAGAAAATGATATATGCATAATTAGTGGTTTAGCAAGAGGAATAGATACAATAGCACATTTATATTCATTAGTAGATAAAGGAAAAACAATAGCAGTATTAGCATCAGGATTCAATCATATTTATCCAAAAGAAAATGAAATACTTGTAGAAAAAATATTAAAAAATAATGGACTAATAATTAGTGAATATCCACCAGAACAAGAGATAGATATGAGCAAATTTAGACATAGAAATAGAATAATAAGTGGCATGTCACTAGGGGTTCTAGTTGTGGAAGCGAGAGCAAATAGTGGAAGTCTAATAACTGCAAATCTTGCGATAAAACAATCAAAACCAGTGTTTTGTATACCAGGAAATTTAACAGACCCTTTAAGCTTAGGATGTAATAAATTAATATCAAATGGAGCAAATTTAGTAACCTCACCATTAGACATTATAAACTATATAGGACTTGAAGAAAAAGAAGAAGAGATAAACAGTAAATATAAAGATATTTATTATGCTATAGGAAATATTCCATCAACTGTTGATGAAATTATTGAAAGAAGCGGAAAAACAGTATCAGAAGTAAATACAACATTAGTAATGCTTGAGTTAGAGGATAAAGTAATAAATCTTCCAGGAGGAAGATATGTTATAAAATATAAAATGAAAGAAGATGTTAAAAATGTTTTATAAAAAGAACTTAGGACAAGAAGGTGAAAAAATAGCAATAAAATATTTACAAAGACTGGGATATACAATAATTGAGCAAAATTTCAGATGTAAATCAGGTGAAATCGATATAATAGCAAAAGAAGAAGAGCAAATCATATTTATAGAGGTAAAAACCAGAACAAATAATAGATATGGTGAACCAATAGAGGCTGTAAATAATATAAAACAAAAGCATATAGTATCAACAGCATCCTATTATGTATTTTTAAACCATTTGAACGAATTTAATATAAGATTTGATGTTATAGAAATATTAAAAAAAGATAAGATATATATAAGACATACAAGAAATTGCGAAATGCTTGCATTAGTATAGAAATAATAATAAAATAGCTATGAAATATCATAATTTAGTTACAAAAAAGACAAAATGAAAAATTATAATATAACAAATATAATAATTAAGGAGAGTTATATGAATGATAAAATGATATTAATAGTAGATGATGAATCTAGGATTAGAAAACTAATAAAAGATTTTATAGAACAAGAAGAATATTCTGTAATAGAAGCAGCAGATGGAGAAGAAGCAGTAGAACAATTTGAAGCAAATATAAATAAAATAAAATTAGTAATATTAGATGTAATGATGCCAAAGCAAGATGGATGGTCAGCACTTAGACGAATACGTCAAATCTCAAATGTACCAGTAATAATGTTAACAGCAAGATCTGAAGAACAAGACGAATTATTCGGATATGAGTTAGGTGTAGACGAGTATGTATCAAAACCATTTAGCCCTAAAATATTAATCGCTAAAATAAAAGCAATACTTCAAAGAACTTCTCCTAAAGAAGTTGAAAAGAAAAATTATGATGGTATAGAAATAGACACAGAAGGAAGAAATATCACTGTAGATGGTAAACAAATTGAATTAAGTTTAAGAGAATATGAACTACTAAAATATTTATTAGATAATGAAAATATTGCATTATCAAGGGACAAAATTTTAAATAATGTATGGAACTATGATTATTATGGAGACTCAAGAACAATTGACAGTCATATAAAGAAAATAAGACATAAATTAGGAAAAAAAGGAAAGTACATTAAAACCATGAGAGGTGTAGGTTATAAATTTGAAATAAAATAATAGTAGGGATGTTTATGAAAAAAACGAAAAAATTCGATATGCAAGTAGAAGTCAAAACAGTAAGATTTAAGTTATATGCATTTTTATGCACATTTACGATTGCAATAATATTATGCCTAATAATATTAAATAATTTAGTATCAGAAAATGTATATTATTATACAAAAGCATATAATCTAAAGAATATTGTTGATATTATAAATAGTTACTATGAAGATGACGATTTAACAGAATATGAAAGAAATAAAAAGATTAGAGAAATAGAAACATTAAATTACTTAGATATCTACATAGAAGAAGCAAGTGGGCTAATAAAATACACTTCCAATGATAGAATTTCTGAAGAAGTAAAACAAGATAAAAGAACTCTATTTGCAAAGTCTGTGCAAGAAGTAAATGGAATAAAATTAAAAGAAGCTTTAAGTAAATATAAAAATGGATATATATTAGCTGAATCAGAGTTAAGAAATGGAGACATAATATATATTAAAATTCAAATGGGACCAATAAAGGAAAACATTAAAGTAGCTAATGAGACAATTGGAATGATAGGCATTGCACTAGTGATACTTTCTGCAATAGGATCATCGATTTTTACTAAGAAGATAGTACAACCAATTAATAGAATTCAAACGATTACAGGTAAAATGGCAAAACTTGATTTTAGTGAAAAATTTGATGAAAGAATTAATTATAGCGAACTAAGAGAAATTGGACATAATATAAATGTAATGTCAGATAAATTAGAGAGAACACTTGAACAATTACGAGCAAATAATAATGAGTTAGAAAGAAAAGTTGAAGAAAAATTAAAAGTAGATGAAATGAGAAAACAATTTATTTCAGATGTTTCACATGAGCTAAAAACTCCAATAGCTTTAATTCAAGGATATTCTGAAGGACTAATAGATAATGTTAATAAAGATGAAGAATCAAGAAAATTTTATGCAGAAGTAATTCAAGATGAAGCAAAGAAAATGGATGAATTAGTTAAAAAACTATTAGAGCTAATGAAACTAGAATATAAAGAGATAAAGTTTAATGATACAAAATTTGATTTAACGAAATTAATTAATAATGAAATAAGAAGAGAAATAGTAGTATTACAAGAAAAAAATATAACTATTGATTTTGACTCAGATGAAATAAATATGGTTTATGCAGATGAAGACTGTATAGAACAAATCATAAGTAATTTTTTTACAAATGCTATAAAAAATTGTGATGAAAAAAATGGTGAAAAGAAAATATCAATTAGAACTGAAAAGGTAAATGATAAAATTAGATTATATGTATATAATACAGGAAATAATATACCAAAAGAAATTATAAAAAAGATTTGGGGAAGATTTTATAAAGCAGATACAGCAAGAACACGTGAAAATGGTGGAACAGGAATCGGCTTAGCCTTAATAAAAGCAATTATGAATAATTACAATAATAAATATGGTGTTAAGAATTTTCCTAATGGGGTGGAATTTTACTGCGATATAAATTCAGCAGATAAAGAACAAAAGGAGTAAAATGAATAATAAAATTATAATTATTATACTAATAATCGCAGCAATAATGCTGATAATGGAAGCTAGTCTTCTGTTATCAGCATTATTTTTGATGTCGAAAAATGAAAAAGAATGTAATAAAATAGCAGAAAGAAAAGAAGTAATTGAGAATAGTAAAAAATCAATTCTCAATAGTGATAAAAAGGAAGAAATCAAAATATGGAATATTGAATTTCCAACATTAAATATAAAAGGAAGAATACAGGATGGATGGGATGAACATATAATAAACAGTTCGATAGGGCACATGAAATCAAATAATAAAATAGATGAATTGATAGTTCTAAAATCAATAGTAAATGAAGAAAATAAATATTTCGAAAAAATATCAGAATTAAAAATTGGAGATCAAGTTATATATCAATATAATGATAAGGTACATAAGTATATAATTGTAGAAAATAAAATAGTAGTTAATGAAAAGGAAAGAATAAAACAAGCCAATAAAGAACAAATAATGCTTTTAACAAATGTAAAAGATTTGCCAAAAGTTTCAAGATGTGTCGTAGGACAAATCATAAATTAATTATCATTTTAAATGAAAAACTAAATTGACATTAAACAGCTCAAAATATATAATTAACATGAGATTATATATTGGAGGGCGAAATGGCAAATAAGAAGAGTAGTGGAAACAACAAAGGCATATTAATTCTAATAATTGCACTATTTATAATAGGAATTATATTTATAATAAACAATATTAACAACAACAAATATAACTATACAATAGAAACAATAAAAAATGAAGATATTAAATATTATGTATACGAAGTAAATGGGTTATACGGAGTTATTGATAAAGATGGAAACAATGTAATAGACGCAAAATATGCTAAAATTGATATTCCAAATCCAAAAAAAGATTTTTTTATTATAAAGGAAAAAGACGACTCAAAGAATAATAAAATTATAAATTCAAAAGGAGAACAACTATTAACTTCTTATGAAGATGTTTCAGCAATTGAGTTAGATAAAACAATTAGCTCAATACCTTATGAAAAAACAGTATTAAAGTACAGAAGCAAAAATAGTTATGGATTAATAGACTTTAATGGTAAAAAAATAACAAATGCAGACTATGAAGATATCCAAAAAGTTGATTTTAGAGAAGGTACATTAAAAATCAAATCAAAAGGAAATTATGGAATAATTAATATAAAAGGAACAGTTATATTAAAGCCAATCTATGATGACGTTAATGCAGATGGATATTATAATGATAAAGATGGATATAAAAATGATGGATTTATTATAAGAACAAAGACAGACAATGGATATAAATATGGATACACAACTTCAAAAGGTAAGATCATAATAGAACCAATTTATACACAATTATCAAGAATTAACGAAATAGCAGATAGTAAAAACGCATATTTAATAACTTCAGTTAATGGTAAATATGGAATAAATAAAAATAAAAAACAATTATTAAAAAATGAATATGAAGACATTAATTATAATACACTAAATCAATTATTTATATGTAGAAAGCAACAAGCAAAAGGGGTATATAATTTAGATGGAAAAGCTATTGTTCCAATGGATTATGATGAAATAACAATAGGTGGAATATATATAAATGCAATAAAAGGAAATCAATCTTTAATATTTGATGCCAAAGGAAATAAAATTGATACAAAATTTGTAAGTTTATTAAAAGCAACAGATAAATATTCTATAATAATAGATCAAAATAACAATTATAATATTGTGGATAATAATAATAATTTATTATTAAAAGAAAACTATGCATACATAGAATATTATAGAGATAATTATTTTATTGTTACTAAAAACGGATACACAGGAATAATAAATGCAAATGGATCAATAATTGTTCCTATTGAATATAGTACAATCTCAAAAATAGACAAAACAGAAATATTGGAAGCAACAAAAATTAAAAATAATCAAATAGATTTAATAGACATGAATGCAAAAGTAGTTAGAGGCTTAGAGAATGCACAAATGTCAATAACAGATAATTATATAAAATTAGAGTCAGATAAATCAGTAAACTACTATACATTAGAAGCAAGACAAACAAGCTATAAAGAATTATTTCCAAATAATAAAATATATGCATACACACAAAATGGTAAGTGGGGATTTGTAGATAAATCAGGACAAGTAATTGTTCCAGCAAGATATGAGGCAGTAACAGAGCAAAATGGAAATACAGCAGGATTTAAACAAAATGGAAAATGGGGAATAATTGATACATCTGGAAATATAATCGTACAACCAATATATACAATAACATCATCAAAAATTAAATTTTTAGGAAAGTATTATTTAGTATCAGATAATATTGGACTTTCAATTTATTCAGGTGACATTGTAGAAGAATAGAATAAGAGGAAAAAATGATTAATAAAAAAGTAAAAGAAATAATTACTAAAGCAGAAAATGAATTAAAAGAACAGTTCTCAATAATAGATGATATATGTGAATATAATTCAGATAAAGTATTATCAGCATTTCAAAAAAATCAAGTATCAGAAATACATTTCAATGAAACAACAGGATATGGTTATGGAGATTTAGGAAGAGAAGTAATCGAAAAAATTTATGCAGATATTTTTCACACAGAAGATGCATTAGTAAGAGGACAATTTATATCAGCATCACATGCATTAACAGTAACATTATTTGGATTACTTCGTCCAAATGATATAATGTTAAGTATATCTGGAAAACCATATGATACATTAGATTCTGTAATAGGTTTAACAGAAAATAACAGTTCATTAAAGTCATTTGGAATAAAATATGAACAAATTGATTTAATAGATAATGACTTTGATTATGAAAGAATTCAAGAAAGATTATCAAATACCAAATCAAAAATAAAATTAATTGAAATACAAAGATCAAGAGGATATTCATTAAGAGAAAGTATATCATTAGATAAAATTGAAAAAGTAATAAAAGCAATACGTGAGGTTGATAGTTCAGTAATAATAATGATTGATAATTGTTATGGAGAGTTAACAAATAAAATAGAGCCAAGTGATTTAGGAGCAGATATTTTAGTAGGATCATTAATTAAAAACCTAGGAGGAGGTATAGCTCCAAACGGTGCATATGTAGTAGGAAAGCACGATTTAATTGAATTAGTTGCAGAAAGATTAACATTGCCAGGTGAAGGAAGAGAAGTAGGACCATCATTAGGAATGAATAAAAAAATACTACAAGGTTTATTTATGGCACCAAGTGTTGTATCAAGTAGTTTAAAAACTGCAATATTAACAGCAAAAGTAATGGAGAATTTGGGATATAAAGTAAGCCCTAAATCAACAGATATAAGAACAGACATAGTACAAACAATAGAATTTGGAAATGCAAAAGACTTAATAAACTATGTACAAGGAATTCAAATAGGATCACCAATAGATTCAAGTTCATTACCAGTACCAGATGATATGCCTGGCTATGATGATCAAGTAATAATGGCAGCAGGAGCATTTGTACAAGGATCATCAATAGAATTAAGTTGTGATGCGCCATTAAGAGAGCCTTATGTAGCATTTCAACAAGGTGGATTAACATATGAATATGGAAAATTGGGCCTAATGAAAGCTGTTGAAAGAATTTTAGAGGAATAAAATGAAAGTAATAATAATAGGTGGAGGGCCAGCAGGAATGCTGGCCGCTATTAAATCCAAAAAAGAAAAAAATCAAGTAACAATAATTGAAAAAAATAAAATCCTAGGCAAAAAAATGCTTATAACAGGTAAAGGAAGATGTAATATAACAAGTGGAGTAGATATGTCAGAATTCATAAAAAACGTCCCTAGCAATGGAAAATTTTTATACAGTTCATTTAAAAACTTCACAAATAAAGACATTCTAAAATTACTAAACATACCAGTAAAATTAGAAAGAGGAAACCGTTATTTCCCTGTTTCAGATAAAGCAAAAGATGTTGTAGATGCATTAGAAAAAGAATTATCTGGAGTAGAAATAGTAACAAATACATCAGCAACAGAAATAATAACAAAGAATAATGAAGCCATCGGAGTAAAGACAAATAAAGGAGATTTCTTTGCAGATAAAATTATTCTAGCAACAGGAGGAAAAAGTTATCCATTAACAGGATCAACAGGTGATGGTTATGAAATGGCAAAGAAACTAGGACATACAATAACTCAAATAAAGCCAGCACTAGTACCACTAGTTGCAAAAAAAGAATCCAAAATTCAATGCCAACAAATGCAAGGTCTAAGTTTAAGAAACGTAGGACTAAAGCTATTTAATAACAATAAATTAATTTACGAAGACTTTGGCGAAATGTTATTTACACATTATGGTGTAACTGGACCAATAATTTTAAGTGCATCATCACATTTAGTTAGGCAAGAATTAAAAAATCCAAGAATAGAAATAGACTTAAAGCCAGCATTAACAGATGAAAAACTTGATGAAAGAATTTTAAGAGATTTTGAAACAGAAAAAAATAAAGAATTTAGAAATTCATTAGATCAACTATTACCACAAAAAATGATACCAGTAATATTAGAAATTTTACAAATAAATAAAAAAGTAAATGAAGTAAAAAAAGTCGAAAGACAAAAATTAGTACGAACATTGAAACATTTTTCTATAGAGATCGAGGGATTTAGGGATATCAGCGAAGCTATAATAACATCTGGAGGAATTAATGTTAAAGAAATTAACCCAAAAACAATGGAATCAAAACTAATCAAAAATTTGTACTTTGCTGGAGAGATTATTGACGTAGATGCATATACTGGAGGTTTTAATTTGCAAATAGCATATTCTACAGGATATACAGCAGGAATTGGGGTAAATAGTGATTAACACAATTTTATCTAATTCAACTTCAGAATTAGAAGTAAAAAAATCTAAATTTATAGCAAATATTATTAAAATTATAGATGAACAAGATGCAAAAGAAAAGTTAGATAAAATAAGAAAAAAATATAGTGATGCAAGACATAATTGCTATGCATACATTGTATATGACAATGAAAGTAAAACAAAAATAGAAAAAAGTAGTGATGACAGAGAACCAAGTGGAACTGCAGGAATACCAATATTAACATTGCTTCAAAAAAATAATTTAGTAAATGTACTAATAGTTGTAACTAGATACTTTGGTGGAATATTATTGGGAACTGGAGGACTTGTTAGAGCTTATACAGACTCAAGTAAGCAAGCATTGGAAAATGCACAAATAATTGAATTAAAGTATGGAGAACTTCTAGAATATTATATAGAATATGATGAATTTGAATATTTTAAATATATATGTGAAAAAAATAACATTGAAATCATCAACACAGAATATTCAAGTAATGTTAAAGCAAACATAAAAATAAAAGAAGAAGATAAAACACTATTTTCAACATATAAATGTCGAATAATAGAAAGAAATGTAATATTGTGATATCTAAAATTTGGAAAATAAATTAAAAATACTTGAGAAATATAACAAACTTTGATAAAATGTTTTTGGTAAAAAATACCATAACAAAATTGGGAGGATGTTATATGAATAATACAATTGTTAAAAAAGAAAGTACTAAAGAATTTATAAAATTAAACACAGAAGATAAAGAAAAACAAAAAGAAATCATAATAACAAACATAATTCATTCAATGTGCATGCCTGCAAATTTAAAAGGATATTACTACATTAGAGATGCGATAAAAATGGTTGTTAATGATGTAGAATATATTAGTGAAGTAACAAAAATGCTATATCCAGAAATAGCAGAGAAATATAAGACATTATCATCAAAAGTTGAAAGAGCAATAAGAACTGCAATTGCAATAACATTTGAAAGGGGAAATATGGAGGAGTTATCAAAATATTTTGATGCCAAATATTTTGACTCTGATAAAAAGCCGAAAAACTCAGAATTTATAGCAAACATTGCAGAAAAAGTAAAATTTGAAATAGAATAATAAAAAGGCCAATTGATCAAATTCAAATAAAAAATTAAGAGAATAAGATCAAAAGGTCTTTATTTATTTTACTAATTCAACAATCAGCTTTTTTCCATCAATACCATTAATTTTTATAGGCAAAGACTTAATATTTTCAGGGACATCTTCAGACATTCCTGAAAATATCAAATTATCACCATCATAAATATCAAGTTGTAATAGATTAAATTCTTTACAATTCATATCAAACTCCTATTTATCAGTTATAATATCAGGTCCTTTATCAACACCAGTAGCAATAACTGTAACAATAACTTTATCACCAAGTGAAGGATCTATAACAGTACCAAAAATAATATTTGCATCAGAATCAACTTTTGAAGAAATAATTTCAGCACTGCGATTAATATCTTCAAGTCCAATATCTTCACTACCACAAATATTAAAGATAACACCTTTAGCATTTGTAAGTTTAGCTTCAGTTAAAGGATTAGATAAAGCATCAAGTGTAGCATCTTCAATTTTACATTCACTAGAAGAAGATCCGATACCCATATAAGCATAACCTTCATAACCTAATATTGTCTGAATGTCAGCAAAATCAATATTTATATCACCAACAGAATTAATTAAATCACTAATTGATTCAACAGCCTGTTTCAAAACATCATCAGTTAATTTGAATGCATCAATTATAGATATATTTTGGTCAGAATTTTTCAATAATCTATCATTAGAAATAACAATTAAAGAATTAACATAAGGCTTTAATTTCTCAATACCATTTTCAGCCTTAGTTCTTCTAAGTCTTCCTTCAAAAAGGAAAGGAACTGTAACGATAGCAACTGTAATAATTCCACGAGATTTAGCTTCTTCAGCAATAATAGGTATAGCACCAGTACCAGTGCCACCACCCATGCCAGCAGTTAAAAATACTAAATCAGCACCATCTAAAATTTTATCAATTTCAGAAAGACTTTCTTTAGCAGCACTTTCACCAATTTCAGGATTAGCACCAGCTCCAAGACCAGATGTAACAGTTGGACCTATTTGAATAGCATTTATACCTAAATTTTTTGATCTATCAATAATTCCCTTTTCAGTATTAACAATATAATATTCAATACCTTCAATAGGACTAGTCAACATTTGACCAACAGCATTGTTGCCACCTCCACCAACGCCTATAACTTTAATTTTAATTGTATCTTTTGTAAGTTTTGATTCTTCTTGTTCAAACAAAATATTATCCTCCGTAAATCTATTAGTCATGTTGATATTATACTATAAATATTGATTATTTCAAGTAAGAAAAAATAAATAAATTAAAAAAAATATCATAGATTTTAAAGAAATATTACAAAAATATTGCATTTTATGTAAAGATATGCTAAAATAAAAATAGTTTGAGAAGGAGGAACCAATGAATAAGCTAATTGAAAGTTTTAAAAATTCAAAATTTTCACAATTATTAGGCCAACCAATAAAAAGTTTCTTTAGTATAGTTAATCAAGTAGATGTACCTGGTATTGAAAATGAAGACAAATATCGTTATTCATTAACTCAAGAAGATAGAAAAATAGATGATGAATTATTAAATGCTTTAAAAGATGTAAAAGCAATAGAAAAAAGAAAAAAAGAGTTTGATTCTATTAAAGAAAAAAAGAATAATGAAACCATTATGGAAAAAAATAAAGAGGTAATACCAGAGGTAGATTATTCTAAAAGTAAGTCAGAATATGAAATAAATAGAGACGAGAGAGATATGTAAAATAAACCCAAATGTTAAACAATAAGTTTAATAATTTGGGTTTATTTTTATATTTACAGATTATAAAATTATAAATCAAAATCAATAGGTTCTCTATAATCTCTCATTTTTGATGTTATAGATTTTAAATTATTCAAATAAGATGCTGAATTATTCAAATATGAAATATCATCATATCCAAAATTTGCATATGATGCTTTTTTTAACAATCCCATATATTGCAATTCTTGTGCAAAAGCTTGCATTTGCCCATCTCTTGAATATTCCTTCAATATATTATTAAAAAATAATGGAGAAATAGCTCTTTCAGAAAGTATATTTAAAGCAGAAACATCATTATTGCTCTTTCCAATTCCTCTCAAAGTTTTGGCAAACATAGTTGCAGGAGCTTGAAGCTCACCATAAAAATCAAAATTAGAGAGATAAGATTGACCATTAAATAATCTTTTATTTGTATAATTTAGTAAAGGTGGTCTATTTTTAGAAGAAAGAGAATAAACAAAATTTTCTGCTCTATTTTGAGTTGTAGCTTCATCCAACATTGAAAAACCTTCATAAATTAATTGAGCTTGAGGTTGTGATAAATTATTTGCTCTAATTTCTTTATTAAGAAACTCAATAGTTTTTTGCATCCAACCATTATTGATTACATGGCCTAATTCATGTGCCATATATAATTTCGTTCGTTCTTCACTAGTTAAATAATTACTATTAGGCAAATCTGGATTTATATAAATAGTTTTATTCCCAATTTCAGTTTTCCCATATATACCTCTTTCATTTTTAGGCAAAACAGATATAATGCTCACATTATTCATAATTGAATTAAGTATATAATCAAAGTTTTGTGGCGAATTTTTAAAATTATAGTATAAATATTGTTCCAAATTTGCTATACAATTAGCTAATGAATTAGAATCATTACGTAAATTTATCACTTGAGAATTTTTTACTTGTTGCTGCAAATTAGCTGAACTATTAGCAATTAAATTTTGAAAATATTTAGCAATAATTTGATTTGATGTCTGAAAATCATAACTTAATTCGTACATATTCTGCCTCCATATAAATAGTAATGAGAGATTCTATAAATATAATAACATTTAAGAACATAAAAAAACAACTAGGTAATCCTAGTTGCTCTAAATAATTGGTGGCGACGAGGAGATTCGAACTCTTGACACTCCGGGTATGAACCGAATGCTCTAGCCAACTGAGCTACGTCGCCAAATATTAATATGTCTTAACGAAAATAATTATAACTGATTTAATTAGACTTGTCAATAGAGAAATTTAATTGATTTAATAAAAGAAAAATGATAAAATATTATCGTAAAATTAAGAGAAAATTATATAAATAAAAGATAGGAACAACATGAACTATATAATTAAAAATTTACAAAATTCAAAAAAATATCAAGATATAATAAATACTAATAAAAACCCGGTAACAATATCGGGTCTTGTTTCTGTTGCAAAGCCAATGGTCATATCAGCAATAAAAACAGAAGAAAGAAAGCCAATATTAATTATTACATACAATGAAATAGAAGCTAAAGATATAATTAAAAATTTAGAATTCTACACAGGAAATGAAAATATATATTTATTTCCTAAAAAAGAAATATCATTATATGACTATGATGCAGGAAGTATAGATATATTATATGATAGAATAAATGTATTAAATAAAATAAATAGTAAGAAAAATATCATAATAGTAACAACAATAGAAGCAATAATGCAAAAATTGCCAAGTAAAGAAGTATTATATGAAAATATAATAGGAATATCAAATGGGCAAACACTAGAATATAATAAATTAAAAGAAAAGTTAGTAAATTTAGGGTATCAAAGAGCAGATTTAATAGAATCAAGAGGACAATTTAGCGTACGTGGAGACATCATAGACATTAGTTTAAACGATAAAGAAGGAATAAGGGTAGAATTCTGGGGAGATAATGTGGATTCTATAAGAAGATTTGATATAAAAACGCAACGTTCTATAGAAACAATTAAAAATATAGAGATATATCCAGCAACAGAAAATATATTAGAAACATCTTTGGAAAAAATTGCAATTAAAATAGAAGAAAAATATCCAAAAGAATTATCAGATATAGAAGCAATAAAAAATGGTGATTATGAATCAAAAATAGATAAATATTTTAATGAATTTTATGAAAAACAAGATACTTTATTGGACTATTTAAAAGATTGCAAAGTATTTTTAGATGAGCCAGAAAAAATAAAATTAAGAATAAAAACAATAATAGCAGATAATGCAAATTTGTTTAAAGAAATAAGATTAAGAGAAAAAAGCGTACCAGAAAGATTAGAAAATATAATTGAATATAAATATAATCTAGAAGAACTAGAAAATAAAACATATTTATTAAAGGAAACATATACAAAAGAAAATAATCTTGACTTTAGAGAAGTAAATATTTTTAGTGGAGATAAAAAAGAGCTAGAAGAAATAATTGAAAATCATAAAAACGATAGAATTATCATTTTATCAGGAAACAGCGAAAATAGTAAAAAAATATCATCAATTATACCAGAATCTGTAATAAGAACAGACATAGACAGTATATCAATAAATCCAGGAAATATTGTAATAACAGAAGGAAATTTAACAACAGGATTTGAAAATAAAGAAACAAACTTATTGGTATTAAGTAGTCAAGATTTTTTCGGAGTAAAGAAAAAGAAACGTAAATCACATGAAAGCTTTAAAAATGCAGAAAAAATAGTGTTTGCAGACATGAAAATAGGAGATATGGTCGTACACAGAGAGCATGGAATAGGAATATTCACAGGTGTACAAACAATAAATAATGATGGAATAATTAAAGACTATATACAAATCAGATATCGTGATGGGGATACACTATATGTACCAACAGATTCATTAGACAATGTAAGAAAATATATCGGATCAGAATCAGGAATAAAATTAAGTAAATTAGGAACAAAAGAATGGTCAGATATTAAGAACAAAGTAAAGAGAAATTTAAGAACTGTCGCAAAAGAATTAATAGAATTATATGCAAAAAGAGAAAAAGAAAAAGGCTATGCATTTTCAAAAGATACACCATGGCAAGAAGAATTTGAGTCATCATTTCCATATCAAGAAACAGAAGACCAAATTCGTTGCATAAAAGAAGTAAAAAAAGATATGGAAAATATAAAGCCAATGGATCGATTATTATGTGGAGATGTAGGATATGGAAAAACAGAAGTAGCAATAAGAGCAGCATTTAAAGCAGTAATGGATGGAAAACAAGTAGCATATTTAGCACCAACAACAGTATTAGCAAACCAACAATATTTAGAATTCAAACAAAGAATGAAAGAATATCCAATATCAGTTGACTTACTTAATAGATTTAGAACGCAAAAAGAACAAAAAAACACAGTAAAAGAACTTGAAGATAAAAAAGTAGACATTGTAATTGGAACACATAGACTTTTAAGTAAAGATGTAAAATTCAATGACTTAGGACTATTAATAATAGATGAAGAACAACGTTTTGGGGTAAAAGACAAGGAAAAAATAAAACAATACAAATCAACAGTAGATGTATTAACTATGACAGCAACACCAATTCCAAGAACACTTCAAATGTCAGTAGTAGGAATAAGAGATATGTCAGCAATATATGAACCACCACAAGATAGAAAGCCAATTCAGACATATGTTTTAGAATATGATAAAGAAATAATTAAAGAAGCAATAACAAGAGAACTAGAAAGAGGAGGCCAAGTATTTTATATCTATAATATAGTAAGTACTATAGAAAACAAGGCACAAGAAATTGAAAAACTAATTCCAGAAGCAAGAGTAGCATTCGCACATGGACAAATGTCAGGAACAGAAATTGAAAACATTATGCAAGATTTTGTTGACAAAAAAACAAATGTCTTAGTATGTACAACAATATTAGAATCAGGAATAGATATTCCAAACGCTAATACAATGATAGTTGAAAATGCAGATAGATTTGGTTTAGCACAGTTATATCAAATAAGAGGAAGAGTAGGAAGATCAAATAAGCAAGCGTATGCATATATAACATATAGAAAAGATAAAATGATAACTTATGAAGCAAATCAAAGATTAAAAGCAATAAAAGAATTCACAGAATTCGGTTCAGGCTTTAAAATAGCAACAAGGGATTTGCAAATAAGAGGAGCTGGAAGTATATTTGGAGAAGTTCAATCAGGACATATTGAACAAATAGGCTATGATATGTATAGCAAACTATTGAATGAAGTTGTAAAAGAAGAAAAAGGCGAAAAAGTAGTAGAAGAACTTGAAGTACAAATCGATATAGGAATATCATCATTTATACCAGACACATATATTGAAAATTCAAGTCAAAAAATTGAAATATATCAGGATATAGCAAATTGTAGAACAGAATCAGATATTATGGATATTATTGATGAAATTAGTGATAGATATGGAGACATGCCAAAAGAAGTTGAAAACTTAATAGAAATAGCAAGAATAAAAAATATTGCAAGACCACGCCATATAGTAAAAATTCAAGAAAAACAAATGGGATTCGTATTTACATTTGCAGAAGATATAGTAATCGAAGCAGAAACAATTTCAAAATTATTAAAACAATATAAAAACAACATACATTTTTCAGCAATAGGAAAACCATATATAACATTAAAAATAGAAAAAAATAAAATAGAAGAAATAAAAAAATTTATATTAAATTTTGATGAGATAGAAAAAGATGATAATAACAAGTAAAGATAATGAAATAATAAAAAACATTAAAAAATTAAAAGAAAAGAAATATCGACTAAATTCATATATTGTAGAAGGAATCAAAATGGTAAAAGAAGCGATTAATGAAAATCAAGAAATAGCATTGATTGCAATAAGAGAAGACTTCAAAATAGATTTTGATACCAAAAATATAAAAACAGTAACAATATCAAACAAAATTTTTAATGATATTTCAGACGTAAAAACACCACAAGGGATACTAGCTGTAATAAAAAAAAATCAAAATAATCAAATAGAAACTAATCAAGAATACATATTAGCACTAGATTCACTACAAGATCCAGGAAATATGGGTACAATAATAAGAACAGCAGATAGCGCAAATATCAATCAAATAATAATTAATAAAACTACAGTTGACCCATATAGTCCAAAAGTAATAAGATCAACAATGGGAGCAATTTATAGAACAAACATAATAGAAGTAGAAGACTTGAAAGCAACATTAAAAGAAATGAAATCAAAAGGATTTCAAATAATCACAACAGATTTAAAAGCAACCCAAAGTATATATGATATAAATTATAATAATAAAACAGTAGTTGTAATTGGAAATGAAGCAAATGGAGTCAGTCAAGAAATTTTGCAAACAGCAGATAAAAAAGTAATAATACCAATGTTAGGAAAGACTGAAAGTTTAAATGCGTCAATAGCTGCAAGCATAATGATATATGAATATGTAAGGCAAAAAATACAAAAATCATAGGAGATAAAATGAAACTAGTAGTACAAAAAGTAAAAAATGCAAGTGTAACTTCAGAAGGAATAATAACAGGGAAAATTAATAAAGGCTATATGGTATTAGTAGGAATAAAAGCAACTGACACAAAAGCCGAAGCAGATTATTTAGCAAAAAAATTGATAAATTTAAGGATTTTTGAAGATGAAAACGAAAAAATGAATTTATCAATAAAAGATGTTGGAGGAGAATTATTACTAGTATCACAATTTACACTGTATGGTGACGCAACACAAGGAAATAGACCATCTTTTATAGAAGCAGCAAGGCCAGAACAAGCAAATGAATTATATGAATATTTTTGTAATCAATGCGCAAAAGAAATAAAAGTAGAAAAAGGTGTATTCCAAACACATATGGAAGTCTCATTAGTAAATGATGGACCAACAACAATAATCTTAGAAAGATAGTTTTCTTTAGAAGGAGGAAAATTTGAATAAACTAGCAGTAATATTATTAATAATAGGGTCAGCAATATACGGACTAATCATGGGAGTTATAAGCATGATAATAAATTAAAAACAAATCTAATCGATAAGAGTGAAACAAAAGATTGAAAAATAAGCAAAAACCAAGTATAATATAAACATTAATAAAAAAGGAGTGCAAAATATGTATAGAGACCATAATTGTGGAGAATTAACAATAAAAAATGTTGGACAAACAGTACAATTAGCTGGATGGGTACAAACAATAAGAAACCTAGGCTCAATGCAATTTGTTGACTTAAGAGATCAATTTGGAATAACTCAAATTGTAATATCAGAAGATATGAAATCAGCAATGAATGAAGTATATCAAGAATCTGTTATATCAGTAACAGGTAAGGTCTTAGAACGTTCAAATAAAAATTTTAAAATACCAACAGGTGAAATAGAAATCAAAGCAGAAAAAATTGAAATATTAGGAAAATCAAAAAATGTCTTACCATTTGAAATAAACTCAGAAAAAGCAGATATTTCAAACGTAAGAGAAGATTTAAGATTACAATATAGATATTTAGATTTAAGAAATGACAAAATTCACAATAGTTTATTACTAAGAGCTAAAATAATAAAAGACTTAAGAGATAAAATGGTAGAATTAGGATTTCCAGAAATCCAAACACCAATTTTAGCAAACTCATCACCAGAAGGAGCACGTGATTATATAGTACCAAGTAGATTACATCCAGGAGAATTCTATGCATTACCACAAGCACCACAACAATTCAAACAATTATTAATGATATCAGGATTTGACAAATATTATCAAATAGCACCATGCTTTAGAGATGAAGATCCAAGAGCAGATAGAGCACCAGGAGAATTCTATCAATTAGATATGGAAATGAGCTTTGCAACACAAGAAGACGTATTTAAAGTAATTGAAGAAGTAATCCCAGAAGTATTCAGAAAAAATAGTGATTGGAAAGTAGTAGATACACCATTTATTAGAATTCCATATTCAGAAGCAATGGAAAAATACGGAATAGACAAACCAGATTTAAGAAATCCATTAATAATCAAAGATGCAACACACTGTTTTAAACACACTGAATTTAATGCATTTAAAGATAAAACAATTAAATATATTATAGTACCAGATGGAGCAAAACAAGGAAGAAAATTCTTTGATGAAATGGGAGAATTCGCTAAAACAGAAGCAGATGCAGCAGGTCTAGCATGGGTAAAAGTAGATGAAGAAAATAACCTAACAGGTGGAATTGCAAAATTCTTAACAGATGAAATAAAAACTGAATTAGGTGCAAAAATAGGAGATGCAGTATTCTTCATAGCAGATGAATTCCATAAAGCGCAAAAAATTGCAGGATTAGTAAGAATAGAATTAGGAAAAAGACTTGACTTAATTGAAAAAAATATATTTAAATTCTGTTGGATAGTAGATTTCCCAATGTATGAATATAATGAAGATGAAGATAAGATAGACTTCAACCACAATCCATTCTCAATGCCACAAGGAGAATTAGAAGCACTAAACACAATGAATCCATTAGATATATTAGCATATCAATATGATTTAGTATGTAATGGATATGAATTAGCATCAGGAGCAGTAAGAAATCACAATCCTGAAGTTATGGTAAAAGCATTCGAAATAGCTGGATATACTGAAGAAGATGTAAAAAACAGATTTGGAGCATTATATACAGCATTCCAATATGGAACACCACCACATGCAGGATGTGCTCCAGGACTTGATAGAATGGTAATGTTAATAGCAGACACAATAAATATAAGAGAAGTAATAGCATTCCCAAAAAATAAAAAAGCAAGAGATTTAATGATGAACGCACCATCAGTTGTAACAGAAAAACAACTAGAAGATGTTCATATTAAAATAACAGAATAATTTGAAAATTATGGTGTTTTCATTTATAGGAAACACCATTTTTGTTGCAAGAATTCAAACAAATTGAAAGGTGAAAAATGAAGAAAAATATAAAAAGTTTTGATCTAGAAGACTTAAAAGAAGAACTAAAAAGTATAGGAGAAAAACCATTTAGAGCAGAACAAATATTTAAGTGGCTGTTTGTAGAAAAAGTAAAAGAATTTGAAGAGATGACAAACATTTCAAAAGAGCTACGTCAAAAATTAGAAGAAAATTACGATATATGCAATTTTGAAATTGAAAGAAAGCTAGTATCAAAAGATGGAACAATAAAATATTTATTCAATATAGATGGAATAAATAATGTTGAAACAGTATTAATGAAATATAAATATGGATATTCAGTATGTGTATCATGTCAAATAGGATGTAAAATGGGTTGCAAATTTTGTGCCTCAACAGGAATACCATTTGTAAGGAGTCTAACACCAGGAGAAATTGTAGAACAAATTTTAGCAATAGAGCAAGATACAGGAAATAAAGTTTCAAATGTAGTGTTCATGGGAATAGGAGAACCAATGGACAATTTTGAAAATATAATGAAAACAATAGCGATTCTAAATAATCCAAAAGGATTTGCTATAGGCGCAAGGCACATGAGTGTTTCAACAAGTGGAGTTGTTCCAAGAATATATGAATTTGCAGACAGAAATGCACAATCAACACTAGCAATATCATTACATAGCCCTAATAATGAAACTAGATCAAGCATGATGCCAGTAAATAAAGCATATCCAATTGAAGAATTAATGAAAGCATGTAAATACTATATGGAAAAAACAAATAGAAGAATATCATTTGAATATGCATTATCAAAAGGATATAACGATAGTATTGAAGATGCGGAAAATTTATCACAATTATTTCATAAAACTTTAGGACATTTAAATTTAGTACATGTTAATTTAATTCCAATAAATAAAATTGAAAATGGAGTGTATAATCAATCATCAATAGAAAGTATAATGAAATTTAGAGATTATCTAAATTCAAAAGGGATAACAGCAACAATCCGTAGGGAATTAGGATCAGATATAGAAGCAGCATGTGGACAATTAAGAAGAAAAAATTTAAAAAACTGATAATAATACTAAAGAAAAAAACAATATGAAAATTATAGAAAAAAATTGACTAATCATATGGTAAAGTATAAAATAATAAAAAAATCATGAGGAGGAAATCAGATGCAAGCATATGTAACTTCAGATGTTGGAATGACTAGAGAAATCAATGAAGATTACTTTTCCGTAAGTTATCCAGGCGATGAAGTACAGTTATTTATAATTGCAGATGGTATGGGAGGATATAATGGAGGAGAAGTAGCAAGCAAGCTAGCAGTTCAATCCGTAAGAAATTATATACTTTCAAATTATGAAGAAACTGATAAAAGTAGAGAATCACTGTTAAAATTAGTAAAAGCAAGTGTACAATATGCAAATATGATAGTACATGATAAGGCTATTAGTACAACAGATGCAAAGAAAATGGGAACAACACTTGATGTTTGTTTGATAAATCAAGGAAAATTATATATAGGCCATGTTGGAGACAGTAGAATATATAGAATAAGAAAAGAATATATGAGAAAGTTAACAAAAGACCATAGCTATGTTCAACAGTTATTAGATGAAGGAAAAATAACTAAAGAACAAAGTGCAACACATCCAGATAGAAATATGTTAATGAAGGCACTTGGTGTTACAGAATATATAGAGCCAGACGCTATGGTAAAAGGATATTTAAAAGATGATATTATATTAATGTGTACTGATGGATTAACAAATATGGTATCAGAAGAAGAAATTTATAAAATAATAAAAGAAAATCCGACAGATGCAAGTAAACCTTTAATACAAAAAGCAAATGATAATGGTGGCAGAGATAACATCACAGCTATAATTATAAGATGATAGGAGATTGAAATAATGGATTTAATAGGCAAAGTCATTGGAAATCGTTATGAAATAATAACTGAAGTAGGAAATGGCGGAATGGCCACAGTATATAAGGCAAAAGATAATATATTAAATAGATTAGTAGCAATAAAAATATTAAAAGATGAATTTACCACAGATCAAGAATTTGTAAAAAGATTTAATACAGAAGCACAATCAGCAGCAAGGCTTACACATCCAAACATTGTATCAGTATTTGATGTAGGCTATGAAGAAGAATACAATATTTATTATATTGTAATGGAATTAATAAAAGGAAAAACATTAAAAGAAATAATTGTACATGATGGAGCATTATCTTGGAAATGGGCTGTAAACATAGCAATGCAAATAGCATCAGCATTAGAAGCGGCACATAAAGAAAATATAATTCATAGGGACATAAAACCACATAATATAATTATTACAGAAGAAGGTGTTGCCAAAGTAACAGACTTTGGTATTGCGAAAGCAGTATCAAACTCAACAATAACAGCATTTGGAACAACAATTGGATCAGTACACTATTTTTCACCAGAACAAGCAAAAGGTGGAGTAACTGATGCAAAATCAGATATATATTCACTAGGTGTTGTAATGTACGAAATGTTAACAGCCAAAGTACCATTTGATGCAGATACACCAGTATCAGTAGCATTAAAACACATGCAAGAAGAACCAATAGAACCAATTGAAATAAACGACGAAATACCAAGTGCAGTAAATTCAATTGTAATGAAAGCAATGCAAAAAGATCCAATAAATCGTTATCAAACAGCAACAGAAATGATATCAGATTTAGGAAAAGCACTAAAAGATCCTAATGGTAATTTTGTAATAATACAAAATAAAGATGGTGCATATACAAGAGTAATGCGTACAATAGAACCAAAAAAACAACCTCAAAATAATAAAAAGCGTATTTTGTTTATTGCAGGATTAGTAGCAATATTCTTCTTAGTGTTTGGAATTACAAAAGTAGCGTTAAATGGTGGATTTACCGCCAAAGTTGAAATTCCAAATGTAGTAGGAAAAACATCAGAAGAAGCAACAAAAGCAATTGCAAACGCAAAATTAGAATTTAAAACAGTTGAAGCAGCAAGTAAAGATGTTGAAGTTGGAAAGGTAATATCACAAGAACCATCACCAGCATCAGGAAAAGTAAAAAAAGGAACATTAATACAACTTATAATAAGTAAAGGTCCAGAAACAACAGAGTTACCAGATTTTAAAGGAAAGAACATTGAAGATGTCAGAAAAACAGCACAAACAATGGGATTGGTTTTAAATGAAGTACAAGAATCAAGTGATAAAGTAAATGAAAATTTGGTAATAAGTCAAGACATAGCAGCAGGAAAAATGGTTAAATCAGGAGACAAAATTACGTTAAAAGTAAGCACAGGATATGAAAAAACAAGAGTACCAACAGTTGTAGGAATGGACGAAGGAACAGCAAAAGCAACATTAGCAAATGCAAATTTGTAAACAGATATAACTTATGAAAATGATGATACACATGAAAATGGCAAAGTAATATCACAAAGTATTGAACAAAACAAAGAAGTTAAAGTAGGAACAACAATCGAATTAAAGATAAATAAGATTGAGAAGAAAGAAAAAACAGTAACATTAAAGTTCAAAGTTCCAGGAACAGCTACACCAAGTACAAACACAACAAATACAACAGGAACAACAAACAAGGTTGCTGTTCAAATAATAGTAAACAATAGAATAGTAGCAGACTATTCTAAAGACAAAGGTGAAAATGTAGAATTTTCTTTAAAAGGTACAGGATCACAAGATGTAAAAATCAAAATAGATGGAACTACAAGATTAACAAGAACATTTAATATTGAAGATGTTAGTGAAAGTGTAATAATAGATTAATGGAGAAAAATATGGAGATATCAACTTCGATTTTAAATATAAAAGAAGAAAATATAACAGAAACATTTTATAACATTGAAGCAGCAAAAACAGACTATTTTCACATAGACGTAATGGACGGAAAATTTGTATCAAATAAGACTGTTGACAAAATGCAACAATATATAGATATATTAAGTGGAATTACAAACACACCAATAGAAGTCCATTTAATGGTAAAAGACGTAAAAAAATACATTGATATATTCATACCAAATAATCCAACAAAAATTATCTTTCATGCAAAAGCATTAAAAAATTCAGAAGAAGTTTTTAAAATGATAGAATACATCAAAGATAATAATATACAAGTAGGACTAGCTCTAAACCCAGAAGATTCAATTGATTCAATAAAAGAATTCATACCAAAAATACATCAAGTACTAGTAATGACAGTAAATCCAGGTCAAGGTGGACAAACTCTAATACCAGAATGTATAAAAAAAGTTCAAGAATTAAAAGAATATTTGGATTCACAAAACTTAGAAACACAAATTGAAGTTGATGGTGGAGTAAACCTACAAAACATAAAAGAAATCGCAAGTTCAGGAGTCGATATTGCAGTTGCAGGAACAGCAATAGTAAATGCAGTAGACATGAACTATGTAATATATACAATGCATCAAGCATAATTTTAAAGAATCCAATTGTTAAGCAATTAGGATTCTTTTTTTAGGAGGAAACATGGAAGAAGAAATTAGATTTTATTTTAGTTATAATAAATATGAAGAATTATTAGAAAAGTTAAAAGCAATAAAAGTATTACAAAATGAAGGCTGCTATTTAGAATTAACAATACAATATGATCATCCAAATCAAGAAATGAGTTTTTATGATAAAAGAATTGACGGAAGATTCAGATTAAGATCATCCATAAATATAGAAAATAATATTGAAAAAAGCAAAATTTCTTGGAAAAGAAGACTAGAAAATAATGAAAACAGAAATATTAATATCGAAGAAGAAATTGAAGTAGAATTAAAAGAAAATCAAATAAAAAATCTACAAATATTATTAGAGCAAGTCTTAAAAATGAAAAGAATTGAATCATATCAAAGATATAGAAATGTATTTTGCAATTCTGACGTAGAAATAGTTGTAGATAAATATCCATTTGGAATTGCTTTAGAAATTGAGAATAAAAGTAAAACAAAAAAAGGTGAAGATGTGATAAATCAATGGGTAACAGAATTAAACTTAAATATAGAAGAAAGATATAAATTATCATGGGATGATAAATATACATCACTATGTAAAGAACAAGGAATAACACCAGTAAAAGATGTAATATTTGACGAAAATATAATCATGCCAAAAGTATAATAAGAAAAACCTCTAGCTTTTGCTAGAGGTCTCTTTATAGTATCTACATCTACCTTTAATAGGACATTCACTACATTTAGGATTTTTAGAAGTACAAATATTTCTACCATGAAAAATTAAAACATGGTTAACCTTTTTCCAAATTTCACGAGGAAATAATTTCAATAAATCTTGTTCAACTTTAACAGGAACATCTTCATCAGTAAAACCAATTCTTTTAGAAATACGTTTAACATGTGTATCAACTGCAATACCTTGAGCATCATCAAAAACTTCAAGCATAATTGCATTAGCACTTTTACGACCAACACCAGGGATACTCATTAATAAATTTAAATCATGTGGCAACTTTCCATTAAAATTATCAGTAACAGTTTTGCCAGCAGCGATAATATTCTTTGCCTTATTTTTATAAAATCCACAAGAATGTATCAAATTTTCAACATCAGAAATATCAGCATTAGCAAAATCTTTAGCATTAGGATATTTTTTAAAAAGTCCAGGAGTAATCATATTAACTCTTTCATCAGTACACTGTGCAGATAAAACAACAGCAACCAACATTTGAAATGGATTATTAAAAGTCAAAACACATCTAGCATCAGGATAATATTTAATTAAAATTTCCATAGTATCAAAAGCAAACTTTTTATCATTATTATTATTCATATTATTAATCCTCCAATCAATACAATTGTATCACATAAAATTGATTTTGTAACAAAAAAACATTATAATATATAAAATTTAAGATAAAGGAAGGAATAAAAAATGACACCATTTGATGAAATAAGTGAAATTTATTTTGGTATTTTATATTAATATTAGCTGTATTAGCGATAATAGCATACTTTATACCATCAATAATAGGATTAAAAAGAAAAATTAGAAATAAAGAAATATTAGTAATAGTAAATTTACTTTGTGGCTGGACATGTGCAGGATGGATATTATGTTTAATTTGGTCAATAACAGAACAAACAACTTCAGTAAAAAAGATAGAAGAAGATAAATATACAGAAATTATTAAATTACAAGAACTAAAAGATAGAGGAGCTTTAACAGAAGAAGAATTTGCTAATGAAAAAGCTAAATTATTAGAAGACAACAAAAATTATAGAATAGGAAATGGAACACCATTAGTATTATCAATAATATCAATCTTCTTAAGCCCAATACCATTCTTTGGAACAATATTGCCAATTATAACATTAGCAATAATAGCAAACCAAAACTTAAAATCAGAAGATAAGCAAGAAACAAGGAAATTAACAATATCAACAATATTAAGCTTAATATCATTGATAATTTCTATAGTATTATTTTTTGCATTTTAATTATTAAAATAAATTTAAATTCGTAAAAAACCATAAACCACTTGACAAAACGCTCAAAAAGGTGTAAAGTAATAATGCTTTACAGATAAGATTTTAAAATTAAGAGCATCAATAAGGAGATAAAAAAATGTTAAAACATATCGAAGTAAGTATTTTGCTAGATATATACGGCAAACTTTTAACACAAAAGCAAGCAAATATATTAGATATGTATTACAATCAAGATTTATCACTATCAGAAATAGCAGAAGTAGTAAAAACTACAAGACAAGCAGTAGTAGATGCAATTAAGAAAGGAGAAAATAAGCTTTTTGAATATGAAGGAAAGCTGTTAATCATGAAAAAATCGCAAGACAATGAGCAAACGATTCAAGTAATATTAAATCAATTAAGTAAAATAGTAGATACAACTACAGACAAAAAAATTGATAAAATATTAAAAAATGTACAAAAAGAATTAAAATGCATTGTATAAAAGCAAATAACCAATGAAAAATAAACAGGAGGCAACAATGGCTTTTGAAGGATTGTCAGAAAAATTACAAGCTTTTACAAAAAGGTTAAGAGGAAAAGCAAGAATTAATGAAACAGAGCTAACAGAAATGCTAAGAGAAGTAAAGTTAGCATTATTAGAAGCAGACGTTAATTATAAAGTAGTTAAAGAATTTATCAACGACATACATGACAAAGCATTGGGGCAGGATGTTTTAAAATCATTAACACCTGGACAACAAGTAGTAAAAATAGTAAATGAAGCATTAGTAGAATTACTAGGAGGAACAGATAGCAAAATAGCATTTTCAAATAATCCACCAACAGTAATAATGCTAGTAGGACTTCAAGGTTCAGGAAAAACAACAACAGCAGGTAAGTTAGCAAACTTGCTTAGAAAAAAAGGCAAAAAACCGCTATTAGTAGCATGTGATGTTTATAGACCAGCAGCCATCAAGCAATTGGAGGTAGTGGGAAGTCAATTAGGAATTCCAGTGTATTCAAATGAAGGTGAAAAAGACGTAGTAAAAATAGCTAAGCAATCAAAAGAAATAGCAATAAAGAAACTATGCGACACAATAATTTTAGATACAGCAGGAAGATTACAAATAGACGAAACACTAATGCAAGAATTAAAGGACTTAAAAACAAATTTAAGACCACATGAAATAATGCTTGTAGTAGATAGTATGATAGGTCAAGAATCAGTAAACATTGCAAGCAAATTCAATGAAGATTTAGGAATTGATGGAGTAATCCTAACAAAATTAGATGGAGACACACGTGGCGGTGCAGCAATTTCAATAAAAAAAGTAACAGGAAAACCAATAAAATATATTGGAACAGGTGAAAAATTAAATGAAATTGAAGAATTCCATCCAGATAGAATGGCATCAAGAATATTAGGAATGGGAGATGTTCTAACATTAATAGAACAAGCACAAGAACAATTTGATGCAGAAGAAGCAGAAAAGCTAGAGAAAAAATTCAGAAAAAATAAAGATTTTGATTTAAACGATTATCTAGCGCAAATGAAACAAGTAAAAAAATTAGGATCAATATCATCATTATTAAAAAAGATACCTGGATTTGGACAATACAGTGATCAAGTAAGCGATAAAGAGTTAGATAAAATTACAGCAGTAATTCAATCAATGACACAGCAAGAAAGAACAAATCCAAAGATACTAAATGCATCAAGAAGAATTAGAATAGCAAATGGAAGTGGAACATCAGTGCAATTCATCAATAAATTCATGAAAACATTTGAACAAATGCAAACAATGATGAAACAAATGCGTGGAGGAAAACCAAATCCATTAATGAAAAAGATGATGAAATCAATGAATCTAGATGGATTATCAGAAAAAGATTTAGAAGATTTCGAAAATAAATTAAAGTAGTTATTAAATTTTAAATTTAATATAGATAATATAATTTTGGAGGTGAACAAACATGGTAAAAATTAGATTACAAAGAGTAGGAGCAAAGAAACAACCACACTATCACATTGTTGTTGCTGATTCAAAAAGCCCAAGAGATGGAAGAATCATCGAAAGAATAGGTTCATTCGATCCAAGAGCAGATAAAATAATCTTAGATCAAGATAAAGTTCAAACATGGATCAAAAATGGTGCACAACCTACAGATACAGTAAAAGCTTTAATAAAAAAAGCTTAGTAAGGAGTTAAAATGGAAGCTCTATTAAAAACAATAGTTAAAGAATTAGTAGAAGAAGGAACAGAATTAAACATTGAAAAAGTTATAAAAGACGGAAGAGGTGTTTATCAAGTAACTTTACCAAAAGACCAATTTGGAAGAGTAATCGGAAAAAAAGGAAGAATAGCTAGTTCAATAAGAACAATTATCAAATCATTAGGCGCAAAAGAAGGTCAAAAAGTTGATATAGAATTTATTGAAAAATAAATCACGGAGGCAAAATGTCAGAAGCTCAAATTGAAGTTGGAAAATATGTTAATACATTTGGAATAAAAGGCGAAATTAAGATATTTCCATATGTTGAATATTTCGAAAATTTAAAACAATTTACAATAAGAGGCAAGGAATATAAAATCTCTAAAATGAGACGAAATAAAAATGTTTATATTGTAAAATTAAAAGAAATTGATGATATAAATGACATAGAAAATCTAAAAGGTTCAATGATAACAATAAATGAGTCAGACAAACCAGAGCCACCTGAAGGTGAATATTACAAAGAAGACTTAATTGGATTTGATGTAATAACAGATGAAGGTAAAAATTTAGGACAATTAGAAGACATATTTAATACTGGAGCAAATGACATATACCAAGTAGGAAAAATTTTATTACCCGGGATTGAAGAAGTAATTAAAGAAATCAATCCAAAAAAGCGCCAAATAATAGTACATATAATAAAGGGGCTAATATAGTATGAAATTTAATATACTTACTCTTTTTCCAGAAATGTTTGAACCATTAAATCAAAGCATTTTAAAAAGAGCTAAGGAAAATGGTATAATACAAACAAACATCATAAACATTAGAGATTATTCAGAAGATAAACACAAACATGTTGATGATACACCATATGGTGGTGGTGCAGGAATGGTGATAAAGCCAGATGTAGTATACAATGCATATAATTCATTAGAAAATAAAAAAGCAAAAGTAATATACATGTCACCACAAGGAAAAGTATTAGACCAAAGCAAAGTATTAGAATTAGCAAAAAACGAAGAATTAACAATTTTATGTGGTCACTATGAAGGCATAGATCAAAGAGTACTAGATGAAATTGTTGATGAAGAAATTTCAATAGGAAATTATGTACTAACAGGTGGCGAAATACCAGCAATGGTATTAATAGACAGTGTAAGTAGATATGTAGAAGGAGTTTTATCAGAAGGTTCAACAAATGAAGAATCATTCTCAAAAAACAATCTATTAGAATATCCACAATACACCAGACCATATGAATTTATGGAAAGAAAAATACCAGACGTTTTAATATCTGGAAATCACCAGAAAATAGACGAATGGAGAAAACAACAGTCACTAATAAACACATATAAAAAGCGACCAGAGTTGCTAACAATTGAACAAAAAAAATTAATCGATTTCGAATCATGGAATCAAATATAAAGAAAGGAGATAATAATGGATATTATTAAATCAATTGAACATGAACAATTAAAAAACACTATTCCAGACTTACACATTGGTGATACAGTAAGAGTACATCAAAGAATTAAAGAAGGAAATAGACAAAGAATTCAAGTATTTGAAGGAATTATTATTAAAAAACAAAATGGCGGATTAAACGCAACATTTACAGTAAGAAGAATCTCTTACGGAGTAGGTGTAGAAAAAACATTCTTAATTCACTCACCACTAGTTGAAAAAGTAGAAACAATTAGAGTAGGTAAATCAAGAAGAGCAAAATTATATTATCTAAGAGATAGAGTTGGTAAAGCAGCTAAAACTAAAGAAGATATCGGTGCAAACTTAAATAAAGAAGACATCGTAATCAAGGAAGAAATTCCAGTAGCTCCAGTAGCTGAAGAAGTAAAAGCAGAAGAAAACGCTGCAGAATAATAAACAATAAAAAAAGTCGCAGTAGCGACTTTTTTTATTTTCCAAGAGCTAGTAAATTGCCTATGCAATTTCCTATAACCTCAAAATAATATCTAATCAACGATATTATTGAAGAAATTACAGCAATAATTGGCTCCGGTGTGTTGAAACCCAACAAAATTGGTTTTAACAACACTAAAATTAATAAAACAATTAGCGGGTAAAATATTAATTTCCCCATCAAGGTTGCAATGAAATCGACCTTCTCGCCGATTCCTTTTAATAGACTAATCATGATAAATCCCTCCATGACTAAATAAAACAAAGAACAATAAACTGCAATATTATTATAGCATAAACTTTACATAATGTAAACAATTCAACTTGAAAATATACAAATTAATCAATATAATAGATAAAAGTGAGGAAAATATGGAAAAAATAATATTTTATATAGATGTAAATAATGCATTTTTATCATGGACAGCAGTTGATTTAATGAGAAAAGATAAAAATGAAATAGATATAAGGTCAATACCATCAATAATAGGTGGTGATGAATCAAAAAGACATGGAGTAGTTTTAGCTAAAAGTCCAATAGCAAAAGAATTTGGAATTCAAACAGGAGAGCCAATATACCAAGCAAGGATGAAATGTCCACAACTAGAAGTATATCAAGGGAATTATGACACATATAGAAAATATTCCGACTCACTATATAGATTTTATAAATTATATACAGATTATGTTGCAAGATATTCAATAGATGAATGCTCATTAGATATGACAAAATCAATAATGAAAAATGAAGATATTGTAGAATTTGCAGAGAAAATGAAAAATAGAATAAAAGAAAGTTATGGATTCACAGTAAATATAGGAATAAGTACAAATAGGTTATTAGCCAAGATGGCCTCGGATTTAAAAAAGCCAGATAGAGTGCACACTTTATGGGAAAGCGAGATTCCAACAAAGATGTGGAATCAGCCAATTGGAAACTTAATAGGTGTAGGAAGAAATAGTGAAGCAAAATTAAAAAAAATAGGAATAAACACTATTGGAGATTTAGCACATTATGATAAAGATATTTTAATAAAAAAGTTTGGAAAATATGGTAAGGAGATACATGAATCAGCCAATGGCGTAGATAATAACAAAACTAGTTATTATGAATCCAAAGCTAAAGGAATAAGCAACTCAAGAACATTATTAAAAGACATTGCAAAAAAAGAAGAAATGCTACCAGAACTATTATCAATAACAGAAGAAGTAACATATAGACTAAGAAAAGAAAATATGTTAGCAAAAAGAGTCGGAATTCAAATAAAAACCAATACATTTCAAGTATATACACATCAAAAAATGATAGCAGAAGCAACTTCAAGCACTAAGATAATATTTAATGTAGTAAAAGAATTATTGGAAGAGACAATTATAAATAATCCTGTAAGGCTTCTAGGCGTAAGAGTTGACAATTTGGTCGATGGAAAAGAATCACAATTAAGTATATTCACATTAAATGAAAATATAAAAAACAACAAAATAGACAAAACAATAGACAATTTAAAAAATAAATATGGATTCAGTAGCATAAAAAGAGCAAGTGAATTAAATAAAAAAACAAACTAATTATGTTGACAAAATGAACAAAAATTACTATAATATATATATGCAATACTTATTGCTAGGTTGGTCGCCATTCATGAAAGGAGGATTTTTTTTCATGAAAGCAGTAAGAAGTTTAATAATTGTAGCTTTGTTTTTGGCAGGCATCATTGTTATGCCGTTGTCATCACAGGCTGCAACAATGCAGATAAGAAGTGATGGCATCAGCATTACGAAGGATCAGGCGGAGAACTATGTTCTCACAATTGAGTCAAGCAAGTCTAAAGTTGAGCTTAAGTCCTATCAGGAAGAGCTCACTTGGGATGAGTTACTCAAAGGGTCAGGAATCAGAAAGGGGGATTCGATCAAAATCACCCTCAAGGCAGATGGGGAGAGAATCGAAAGGACAGTTGTTGCTGGAAACCAGGATGGTATCTCTGGAACAAGCAGTCGTAAGACTGTTCAGCCACGTACGTCCGGAACCACTTCCACCAGTTCAAGCAGTTCAAGTTACTCGGGATGGTCAAAGACCGGCGAGAACTATTGGACCTATCATCGACCAGACGGAAGTCTGGTCTACGGATGGGCCAAAGACAAGGGCCAGTGGTACTATCTGGATCCCAACTACGGAGGCCAGATGGCCTACGGAGGATGGTTACAGATAGACGGCAAGTGGTACTGCTTTGCACAAAGCGGTTTCATGTATTCAAATACATGGATTCGCTTCTACTATAATAACAAGCCGTACTACTACTACCTCAAATCTGACGGATCAATGGCCCATGATGAATGGGTCGGCGAATTCTATGTTAACAATCGTGGGGAATGGATCGGAGACCCACAAAAGTAATTGATAAGTAACTTATTAACCAAGACCAACCGAAAGGAGTGAGCTGATGAGCTCCTCCTTTTTTTATGTTTAAATTATACAAAATTCAGATACCGATTTATGGAAAAAAAGATACTATAATGTAGACAATTAAAATACAAAGTGATATACTTTTATCAGTTTAAGAACATTCAATGTTTAAAAGGAGATTTTTATGAAAAAATTAATAAAATCATTATCTATAATATTAGCAATATTAATTTTCACATCATCTGTATTTGCAACACAAAATGGTGGAATTGTAGAAAAAAGAGAAGAAAAAATTAATGCAAATAATGCTAATGTAAAACCAGAAAAAACAGAAATGGTAAGTAAAGATAAAACAACAATGAAATTAGTAGAAGACAACAAAGGTCATATTGATTTCGGAAAATATGGAAAATTTGACAAATATATGTCAAAAATTGATACTGAGAAAAAAACAATAGACATTACATTAAAAGTAACAAACAATCAAAAAGTAGAAGTTGAACACCAAGATGGTGAAATTGGAGAAGTAGTACTTTTAATAGATGGTTCAAACAGTATGAAAGCTAATAAAGTAGCAGAACTTGATGGAAAAACAAGAGCAGAAGTAGTATATGATGCAGCAACAAAATTAGTAGACAGCTTATATGAAAGAAATCCAAAAATCAAAATTGGAGTAGTGGAATTTGCAACAACAACAAATCCTAAAGAAGAAGGACAAGGAAATGATGCAAAACAAATTACAGCAGGATTAGAAACAGATAAAGAAAAAGTAAAAGAAGCTATTAACACAATTAGAACAGACTCAATGGGACCAAGAACAAATATTCAAGAAGGTTTACAAAAAGCAGATAAATTATTAGATACATCAACAGATAAAAATACTAAAAAAGCAATTGTAGTATTAACAGACGCTATACCAAATACAGCATCAGGAGTATCATTTGATACATATTCAGATAAATCTGCAGTTCCAACAAGAAAAGAACTTGAAAGAGTTAAAGCAAAAGGAACAAAAGTAATCTCAATGTTAATAAATATGACAGATGAGCCAATTAGAATATCACAAGAAGACCCAAAACCAACATATAAACAAAAAGCAGAGCAAATTTTTGGAACAACAACAAATCCAGTAGCAGGACCAGTATATTATGTTGAAGACAAAGGAATTACAAAAACAGTAACAGAAGAAATCTTAAAAGAAATCGCACCAGAAAAAACAATTATTACATCATATACATTAACAAATATTGTAATAAAAGATTATTTCCCAGATAATATTGTAAAAAACTTTGATTATGTAGAAATAACAAAAGCAACAAAAGGAACAGCAACATCAGAAATTGATAAAAAAGATAATTCAATTACTTGGACAATTCCAGAATTAAAACCAAATGAAGAAGCAACATTAACATATAAATTAAAATTAAAAGATAATATTGAAAAATCAATAATTGGAATTAATTTACCAACAAACAAAAAAGTAACAATAGATTACGAAGAAAATGGTAAGAAACAAGATCCAAAAGAAACACCAAAAAGCCCAGTAGTTGCTTTAGATATGGTACCAAACAAACCATTACCACAAACAGGTAATTATACAATTTACACAATAAGCATAATGATCGGATTAGCATTAGTTATTGGAATTGGATTTAAAATCAAATCAAAAAATTAATAAAAAAGTAATAAAGAAGCTTATAAATTTAATAAAATTTCTAAGCTTTTTTACTACCAT
>JABCPQ020000025.1 GCA_013333035.2 Clostridiales bacterium
CGTGTGCTCTTCCGATCTTTTGATATTTAACTTAACATTAATTATTAAGAGTAAATTATATCCTGATAAAATTGCTGACTTTATGGGATATAAACCATTTATTGTTATGTCAGGTTCTATGGAAACTACTATTAATATTGGAGATTTAGTAATAGTTAAAAAAGTTAATTCAAGTAATATACATACTGGTGATATAATTGCTTTTAAAAATGGGAATATTGTTATATCACACAGAGTTAAAGAAATTATTAATGATTCTGGAACTTATAAATTTAAGACAAAAGGTGATAATAACAATGTTGCAGATGATTTTATTGTTAATTCTGATGCAATTGAAGGGATTTTTGTTAATAAGATTCCTGGATTAGGTAGTATTTTATTATTTTTAGGTAAGCCAATTGGATTATTAATGGTGATTTTAGTTATAATTATTGTTTCAACTGCTTTATATTTTGTTAAATTTGGATATTCTACAAAAGATGCTGAACTTATGAGAGAATTTCAAGAATTCAAAAGAAATAAAGAGTTAAATAATAATAAATAATTTATATTAACATTTTAAATCGGGTATATATAAAATTTTTAAGGAGGGTGAAATTTTGAAGAAGGAGAAAAAAGTATTTTTAGCTTGTGTATTTTTGTTATTATTGACTGCTTTGACAATATATGTAATAAGTGGAACTTATGCTAAATATGTTAGTTCACTTGAAGGTACATCAACAGCTAGAGCTGCAAAGTGGGCTTGGAAAATTAATGAACAAGATTTAGCTGCTGGTACAACTACTATGGAATTAAATTTGTTTGATACAATACAAAATACTGATGGTAAATCTGAAATTAATGTAACAAAAGATCCTAGGGATAAATTGATTGCACCTGGTACACAGGGAAGATTTACTATTAAAGTTCAAAATATGTCAGAAGTTAAAGCAACTTATGCATATGCTTTATCTCAAACTAATCCATCAAATATTCCAATAGAATATAGTAGGGACCAAAAAACTTGGACAACAGATATTTCATCATTTGTGACAAAACCTACAGAGTTAGATATTAAATCTGAAGCAACTGATGCTACTATTTATTGGAGATGGGCTTTTGATAGAAAGCAGTCTTCAGGTGAGGAAGATCAAGTAGATACAACAATTGGATTTAATGGTAATGCTAGAGTTACTGTTACAGCAACTTTAAAATTACAACAAGTTGATTAGTATTATAAATACGATTGGAATTTTAATTCCAATTTAAGTCAGTGAGTAATACTTGCTGATTTAAATTGAAGTTAATATTAAAAGGGATATGATGAATGTTATTAATGAGAAAAAGAGGATTTTAATATTTACTGTATTATTAATATTTTTATTTATTATTTTGTATATTGCTGTTAGTTATTATGGTAGGCTTGAAAGTATTAGAACTGGTAATGTTGATATATTTAATATAGAAAATATAAATAAAGACAAAGTGGATAATGATGATAAAAAATTGAGTTCTAAAAGTAATAATTTTAAAAATAATATTAGTGATAAAGGAAATTTTAATAGTAAAAATAATAAGTCTGATTATAAGAAGATTATTAAAAAAAGTAAGTTTTATAAAAATCATGATAGAAGAATTGAATCTAATAAAACTATAGCTAGTAATAATGTTGGAGTTAATATACAAGATGATTATTATAGAAATGAAGTATTAAAAAATAGAAATATTATACGAGATATTAATAATGATGGTCATGTAAGTAATATTATAAATAATGAGAACAAATTGATAAATAATAATAATAATATTGTTAGTAATAAAATTATAAATGGTAACAGTAGTAGTAATTTAATTAATAAAACTGAAGTTAATAATGTTGTTAAAAACAATGATATTGAAAAAAATGGAATGCTTAAAGTTTATGATAATGATGTTGATTGGAGTTCTAAAAATGAATTAAGGATTTTTTCAAATCCTGTTTATAATTTTAAAAATATAGTTGCTCCTGGTTCTCATAATATGTATAAATATATTGTTAATAACAATGAAAAATTTGATGTTTTATATAGATTGAAATTTTTAGAAGATAATAAAGATTCAATAAATATGAAGTTTAAATTAAAAAGGAATGGTGAGTATATTATTGGTGATGATTTAAATTGGGAAAGTTTAAATAATAAAATTATTAATGATTTACCATTAGGAATAAATTCTTATGATGTCTATTTACTTGAATGGAAGTGGATGGATGGAAAGGATGATACAAAGGCAGGTTTTAATCAATCTGATTATAAATTAAATATTGAGATTAAGGCAAAGTCACATTATGAAGGAGAGTAAAGATGAAGTATATATTAAAAATATTTAAATTATGTTTTTGGATAATTTTCATTTTACTTTTATTAATAAATGTGGTTTTGCTTTTTTCAAAATTTGTATCAAAGAAAGAGTATTTTAATTTATTTGGATATACTTATTTTGAAGTTTTAAGTGGAAGCATGAGTGATGAAATTAATATAGGAGATATTGTTTTAGTTAAGTTAAATTCAAAATATAATGTTGGTGATGTTGTGACATATAAATCATATAGTCATTTCATTACTCATAGAATAATTAAAATTGATAATGATAAAATTATCACGAAAGGTGATGCAAATAATACAAATGATGATCCAATTAATCAAAATCAAATAATTGGTAAAGTTGTAAAAAGACTTAAAAGAGCTGGTATATACATTAAAGTTTTTATGAATTTTAAAGTAATTGTTTTGATTTTTATGATGATAATGGTTAGTGCTTATATATTTTCTGAAATAGAAGTGGGGAATGATTATAGTGAAAAAAAAGTTAACTAAAAATATTATTTTGGGTTTTCTTATATTAATAATGATTGGGAGTGCAGTTACTTTGGCAAGATATATTTCTACTATTTATGGAAGTAGCACAGCTAGAGTTGCATTATTTGGTAGTAGTACAAGAGTTGAAGTTAATAAAATTAAAGGTAAACCTGGTGATGTAAAAATAATCCCTATTGAAGTTACAAATGTTAAAGATGGCAAAGTTTGTGAAGTTTCTGAAAATTTTACAATATATATTAATAGAAGGTATGGAAAAAATTTACCTTTAAATATTAATTTGTTTAAAGATAAAGAGTGCAAACAGTTAATATATAGGGATGATGATAAAATTTATACAAATGATGATTTTGAATTTAAGGCTGGAAAAAGAGAGACTAAAATATATTATTTAAAAATTGAATGGCCTATTGATTTAAAAGATTTGAGTTATGCTTTTGAAATTGATTATTTATCAATAGATTTTAGAGTGATTCAAAAAGATTAGAAATAGTGTAAATGAATTATTTAATAAGAGGTAAGTTATGAAGAAAAAGTTTCTAATTGTATATTTGATTTTGCTAACGATAATTATAACTATGACTGTTGTGTTAGGAAAATACTTACAGGAATTGAAAAATAATACATTGTATGAAGCAGAGAATTTTTATTTTAGAAGCGATTTGTTGAGTGAAGATATTAAGTCTTATACATTGCAAAGAGGTGTTAATAAAATTGTAATTCATCTTTATAATAGTGAAGATAGACTTAGATATACTAAAGTAGACATTAATTATGTTGTTAAGTTAGAAAAAATTAATGATGATGGCAATTTAGTAAAAGTTAGAGAAGAAAATGGTGTATTAAGTAAGAGTGGTTTCACAGATAATGAAGTTGTTTTTGACAATTTGGAAAATGGTAAATATAAGGTTAGTGCAATAGCTATTAATCCTTATACTAAAATACTTGAGGGAAATTTTGTTATAACTAATAATGATAATAGAATTGATTATAGTGTTGGAGATAATGTTGATAGTACTATTATGTTTTTAACGATAAAAACTGTTGATTATACAGGTAATATTAAAATTAAATTTCCGGATGGATTATATCCTGATAATAATGAAGAAGCATTCAAAAATGTAAACATAGATAATTCGAAGGAAGTTATAGTTAATTTTAAAAATAATTCTAGTTATAGGTATAGGTTTTATAAAGAAAATCCTAAAAAAGTTTTTAATAAAAATGAGTTTCAAGTTGGAGGAGTATAGTGAAGAATAAGTTTTATATTTTAATAAGCATTATTATTATATTATTAAGTACTATTATTATTTCATTTCCTAAAATTTATACCTTATGTGCGGATATTGTTAAACCGAGTAATAGTTTTTTTGAAGCTAAAATTTATGATAATGCTCAATATAATTTAGGAAGTTCTGGTATTGAATTAACTGAACAAGGTGTTGATATAACTTCATGGAATTATAATAATAGTAAATATTTAAAGATTACAACTAATTTACCAAATGATTTAGTTAATAGTAATAATAATGTTGTTATTGGAATAAAACTTCCTAAAGAATTTTATTTTTCTGTAAATGATTTTTTATTACCAATTGGATGCAATAATGTTAGGTTTGAAAAAAATGATGATTTTATAGTAAATACTAATTATACATATCATGTTAATAATCATAGTGGAACTGTTTACTATACAATAAATCCGGGAGTTACATCTATTACTATTCAATTAGAAATTAAATATGATTTTGAATTATGGAATAAATTAGGGCATAGTTTAATTAATCAAAAGAATGAAAAATCTATTTTGGTTAAATTATATAAACAAGACTCAAATGAACAATTAATTAGTAAATCTGTTAATAATGCTTATTCGGAGCAAGAATATAAGATGATAGCAGGATCTATACCATATATTAATGATAAAAGAAATGAAGGAGATATAGATATACTCTATAAAGATAGAAAGAACACAATTATAAGAAATAGTACATATGTAATGGCAGAAGCGCAAAGTGAAATGAAGGCTTTTTTTAAAGAAATTAGATTTAAAATTAAACTTCCTGAGTTTATTGATAAAAACAATAAAAAGCATTATATGGAAATTGATAAAAGCAGTATTAAATTTTCATTAGATACAGGAGGAAAAATAGAATATATAATTGATGAAAGTGATTTAATTAATGGCAATACTACAATTATCATTAAAAATATATATTATGAAACAAAAGGAGAAAGAATTTTTATATATGCGCTTAAACCACCTGAATTTGGTAATATAGAAGATTTAAATGTAATTAATTTTAATAGGTTGTCTTTAAATGTATGTATTGTTGATAATACTGGTGAAGAACATTTAATAGCAAAAACAAATTCTCGATCTATTAATTATTGGATGAAATCAGAAGAAAAAATTGAAGCACTTTATAGTGATAGAAAAGTATCATATATAAATGGTTTCGAGAAGAATGTTGTAGGATTAGGTGGCTTTTATATAAAGAATTCAGGAACGATTGATTCAAATAAAAAGCATATTCATATAATTTTTGATAATGAAAATACTGGATATATGCAGATTGTTTCTGTGAATCTTCCAATAGATGTTAATAGAGATGAAGTGGAAATTAAATATCATTTAGTTGATGAAAATAATGTTTTAGTATATAAAGATGAAAATGGTAATTACATTTCAGATAATGAAAAAGGTGTTAATTGTGAATTGTCTATAAAATTAAAACCTAATAATAAAACTGGTAATTGTCTATTTTTTAATAGAAATTTATTGCCTGAAAAAGAGAGAAAATATTTTTTAAAAGAAGTAAAATATGATATAAATAAGATTAAGGCAGGTGAAGAATTATATGTACCATCGATAAGGCAAGCAAATGAATTACGAGGTAATTATTCTGGATATGTTAAATATAAAATGAAAGTGGATAGACAGGTAAAAGCACCTTCTAAAATGATAATAAGTTCAGAAGGGTTTGAGAATAAAGAATTTATAACTAATACTTATTTTGTAAAAGAAGTTGAATCACAATATATGATTAGTAGAGTACGAATTAATGGAAAAGATAATAATGTGGAAGTTATTGCAGGTAATTCTATAAATATAGGCGCAGATATAGAAGTTATATCATATCCATATTGTTATGTTCCTTGGATAAAAAATATAGTTATTGGAGTATTGTTGCCTGAAAATATTAATATTAATACTGATTCTATAATTTTGAAAACAGCTAAAAATGCTAATATAAAACCATTAAAAGTTGAAAGTAAAGATATTTATAATGGATATAAAATGTGGAAGATTTATGTACCATCTGATATTATGATTGGATATTCGAATGAAAATTTTGATCCTATAGGAGAAGGAAATTATATTAAAGTAGATTTTAAAATAGATATTGATTCTAATGCAGAAGGACAAACTGTTAATTTAAATAATATGTTATATCTTGCTACTGTTCAAACAGATAAAATGGGTGCTATTTTAAATGGTCCTTGGGGGTCATATTTTTGGACTAGGAAAAAGGATGAATATGATATAAATGAAAATGGACGAGTTGATGACATTATTTCTGGTGTTAATCCGTCAAATAAATTATCTTTTAAAATAATTCCACAAAATGAATTTTTTACAGTTAAAGATTCAATTAATGTTAATGATGGAAGTGAAAGTGGAAAAGTTGATATTTTAAATAAGGATGATTTAATAAATTATAAGTTATCTTTAAAATTTAATGATAATGTTAATTTTTCAAAATTTGCTTATTATGTACCGATTACTAAAAAGAGTAGCATCAATAATAATTATATGATTAAAACTGAAAATGGTATTTTTGATCTTGCTTTACAAGGTCCTGTTACAATGTCTGATGATAGTATATATATTGCAGAGTATACATTTGATAAAGGAATTACTAATGAAAATATTAATAATGTTAATTGGGTTCTTGCTGATAAAGTGACTGATTTTAATAATGTAACAATGGTTAAGATAATACAGAAAAAAGCTGGTTTAGTTAATGGTAGTAAAACTGATATTAATTTTAAATTAAAATATTTAGGTCATAATTTTGAAGAGGAAACTGGTAAAAGAATTGAATTTCGTTCTGCTGGTGGTTTGAGATATTCTGTTAATGGTAATGTAACAGATGGAATTTTTCCTACGAATGGTGTTAGTGTGAGAATAAAGACTATTAAAGAATTACCTGATATTACTTTAACTGCAGCACCTAATAGAAGACCAGAGGTGATGGGTGATTCAAATTTTGCGTCATTTGATACAAAAGGATTTGTAGTTTGGAACAATTTACATAAATTAAGAATTACGAATATTGAAACAAATAATGTTGTTTTGAAGTCTAAAGATGACATTAATAATAATTTGGATATAGATGGCAATATTGCTAATAATACTTTTGGGATAAATCTTTCTGTTAATAATAAAAGTGTTGACTTGATTCAAAATGCTGATTTTACTAAATTTGAAAAAGATTTTAATTTTGGAAGTGGCATAAGTGATGTTTGGGAATACAACATTTATAATGGTAATAATTTATCTGATAATGTAACAGATAGATATATTATTATAACTTATGAGAGTGATAAGGGACTTATTTTAAAACAAAAGATTATAATTAATAGAGAGATTAGAAAGGCAATTTCACCAACTTATTCAATTGTACCTGGATATAGGTATAGAGCATTTGACGAGCAACAGGAAAATGTTGGAGTTAATAAAAAATCATCTGTTACAATGCAGTTTGTTTTGAATTATATACCTAATTTTTATAGTGATCAGAAATTAAAGTTTAATAAAAAGTTACCTGTTGGAACAAAGATTACATTTTATGATTATGTGAAGGATTCTAATCCAACATATTGGTATTATAAAGTAGATAGACCAGTTGATTTTATTGATATTTCTGAATTTAATAAAATGGGATATACGAATAAGAAATATGGTAAACTTGATGAAAGTAATTTTATTAAAGAAGTTTATATGTTTGTATTTGATTTTAAAGATGCAGAGATTGCTGATATGGATAATATTACAACTATGTTAGAAATGAATAGTACTAAAGTTGAAAAATATTTTTCAAAAGAGTTAATTACTAGATTTTACCCTAATTATGGTTTTGATTTAGGAAAGATTGTTGATACTCAAAATATAAATAATGATATTAATTTATCATATAATGTTAATCTTTTTGGTGAAGGTATTAATTATAATACTTATTTTAATAATAAGAAATTATCTTATGTTATTACTACTGATGAAGATTTTCCTAGTGATGCTTATATGGAATCGAAAAATGGAAGTGATATAATTAAATATTTTAGAAATTCTAAAAATCAATTTATAATTTCAGCTGGTGATATGTCTGAATATTTGAATAATAATCGTAAATTTAAATTTATTGTTAATGGATTATTAGCTAAGAAAAAATATAATCTTAAAATTGATTTAATGGCTAGTGCAACTTCTGATGGTGATAGTCCTTTTAGTGGTGATATATTGGCTACAAAGAACATCGTTCTTGAAAATAATAATATCAGTCCAGCAATAGAAATTTTAGAAATGAATGATAGAGTTATTTCAAATAGTGATTTATCTAAAAATCAAGTGATTGGATTAAGATATTTAAAAACAGATGGAGTAAAATTGACAATTGAGCTTCAAAAAAAGATTGGTAATGATTATAATACATTACCTGATAAACTAATTAGTGTTAATGGTAATACAATTAATAATAATGGTGTTTTTGGTATTAATTTAAATAATGGTGATAATGATTTATCTTTAAAATTTTTAAATGATATGGGTGTTGGGACTTATAGATTATTGTTTAAAGTTATTGATGATAAAGGTAATACGATTTATGAAGTACCATATGGATTTATTATCAAAGATGGTGTTTTTAATGTAAAATAAATGTATAAAAAATTCCTTAATATACTTGATATATATATATATATAGTACAATCAGTATTGTAAGGCTTACAATAAAAAGTTGGGGGAATTTTGTATATGGAAGAGAAAAAGAAAAGTAGTGGATTAGCTGTAGCAGGTTTAGTATTATCAATTATTGCAATTGTTTTTGCTATGATTCCTATAATTAATGTGATTTCTTATTTTTTGGCAATTTTAGCAATAATATTTGGAATTGTTACTTTAATAAGAGATAGCAAGAAAGTTATGTCAATAATTGTTATAATATTGTCAATTTGTACTTTTGCTGTAGCTACAAATATGAATAAAAAGGCTGTTGATGTAATTAGTAAATCTGCAAATGAAACTAGTAAAGAATTGAATAAAATTAGTAGCGATCTTAATAAGAGTCTTGGAAATGCTACTGAAGATGTTTTAAAAAATGATGTTGAAGTTAATTTAGGAACTTTTGAATCTAAGAGTTTAGGTTATGGTATGTATGATACTAAATTGGAAGTTACAGTTAAAAATAAATTGAATGAAAAGAAGTCATTTAGTTTGCATATTGAAGCTGTTAATAAGAATGGTGAAAGAATTGCAGAAGATTATGTTTCAGCAAATGATTTAGGTGGCGGTCAAAGTCAGAAGTTTAAAGCTTTTTCGTTAGTAGATAAAGACAAAGTTAAAGAATTAAAAAATGCAGAATTTAAGATAATAGAAGCATCTGCGTTTTAATTAAGTAATAGTTTTAATATTATTTTAATAATTATTGATTTTTAAATATTATGTGTTATAATTGTTTTATCAAACGTTATTGAAGAAAAAGTAAAATAAAGGTTATTAGTAGGGATAATTAGCCATGGACTGAAAGCTAATTTTAATGGACGTATTTGAAAAACTACCTTCTTAGGCTGATGAATAAGTCAGACGTATTGCTGCGTTAAAGCAATTAAATTAAGTTAAAGATCCGGGTGGAACCGTGCTATATATTAGTACCCCAGAGAATAGATTTAATATTTTTATATGATCTATTTTATGGGGTATTTTTTTATACCATAAAATAGTGATTGAAAGGATTGTAATATGATAAAGATTACTTTAAAAGATGGTTTTGTTAAAGAAGTTGAAAGTGGCATTTCAGTAATAGAGCTTGCTGGCCAAATTAGTGAAGGATTGGCTAGAGTTGCAACAGCTGGAAAGATAAATGGGAAAGTTGTTGATTTAAGAACTAAAATTGAAAATGATGCTAATGTTGAAATTTTAACTTTTGAAAATGATATTGAGGGTAAGAAGGCTTATTGGCATACTACTTCACATATTATGGCACAAGCAGTTAAAAGACTTTATGGTGATTCTGTGAAATTGGCAATTGGTCCATCAATTGATGAGGGATTTTATTATGATTTTGATTCTGATGATAAAAAGATTTCTCAAGTTGATTTTGATGCTATTGAGGCTGAAATGAAAAAAATAATTAAGGAAAATCTTGAAATTGAGAGATTTGAATTACCTAGAAATGAAGCAATTGCTTTAGAGGAAAAGTTCAAAGAACCTTATAAAGTTGAATTAATTAATGATTTGCCTGATGATGAAGTTATTTCTTTTTATAAGCAAGGTGAGTTTACTGATTTATGTGCTGGTCCACATTTAATGAGTACAGGAAAGGTTAAAATTGTAAAATTGCTTAAAGTTGCAGGTGCTTATTGGAGAGGTAGTGAAAAGAATAAGATGCTTCAAAGAGTTTATGCTATTTCTTTTCCAAAACAGTCAATGCTTGATGAATATCTTCAAAAATTGGAAGAAGCTAAAGAAAGAGATCATAGAAAGCTTGGAAAGGAACTTGGTATTTTCATGATATCTGATTTAGTTGGAAAAGGTTTTCCTATGTGGCTTCCAAATGGATTTTTATTAAGAAGAACACTTTCTGATTATATTATGGATAAAGAGTTAAAACTTGGATATAAACATGTTTTAACACCATCTCTTGGTAGTGTTGATTTATATAAAACTTCTGGCCATTGGGATCATTATAAAGATGATATGTTCCCAGCAATGGAAATGGATAATGAAGCTTATGTTTTAAGACCTATGAATTGTCCTCATCATATGATGATTTATAAAAACTTTTTACATTCATATCATGATTTACCACTTAGAATGGCTGAAGTTGCTCATGATTTTAGATATGAAGATAGTGGTACATTAGTTGGTCTTGAAAGAGCTAGAACTTTTACTCAAAATGATTCACATATTTTTTGCAGACCTGATCAGATAAAGGAAGAGTTTAAGGGGGTTATTAATTTAATTCTTGATACTTATAAGGATTTTGGATTTAAAAATTATAAGTTTAGATTATCTTTGAGAGATCCAGAAAATAAAGAGAAGTATTTTGAAAATGATGAGCTTTGGAATAAGAGTGAAAATGAATTAAGAGAAGTTTTAACAGAACTTGGTGTTGATTTTTATGAAGCTAAAGGTGAAGCTGCTTTTTATGGTCCTAAGCTTGATGTTCAAGTTATTAGTGCATTAGGACATGATGTTACTTTATCAACTTGTCAACTTGATTATCAATTACCTGAAAAATTTGAGCTTGAATATGTTGATGAAAATGGTGATAAAGTTAGACCTGTTGTTATTCATAGAGCTATTTTGGGTTCACTTGATAGGTTTGTTGCATTTTTACTTGAAGAAACTAAAGGTAATTTACCTGTATGGCTTGCTCCTGTGCAAGTGAAAATTTTACCTATTAGTGATAAGTTTATTGATGAAGCTAGAAAGGTTTATGAAGCTTGCTTTAATGCTGATTTAAAGGTTGAAATGGATGATAGAGCAGAGAAAATCGGATATAAGATTAGGGAAGCTCAAACTCAAAAAATTCCTTATATGTTAATTGTTGGAGCTAAAGAAGTTGAGACAAATACAGTTTCTATTAGAAAAAGAGGAGAAGGCGAAATTGGAACTTTAAGTATTGATGATACTATTGCTAAAATAAAAGCAGAAATTGCAAATAAAGGTTTATAATACAATATTAAGCAGTGATTTTTAAAATCACTGCTTTTGTAATATAATGTTATTTTTTGAAATAATATTGTAGTAATACTTTAAAAATAGGGTATTTTATGATATTATATGTTGGAATGTTTATAAGTAGCTTGTAAGCATATAAAAATATGGGAGGTAGTGAATTGTCAAAGGAACTTTTGAACTATATTGGATTTGATTTAAGTAATATTCCATCTGAATTAGTAGCTGAAAAGCCTAAATTGACAATTTCGGATGCTAAAGATGAAGCAGATATTTATAGAATCTATAAATATGTTGCTGTTAAAGATATTGATATTTTTATTAGTACAACTGATAGAACTACTCCAATATCTGAGAGATATAAGAAGTCTTTAGCTTTTGATGAATATGTAAAACAAAATCCTGATGAATTTAATGATGTTATGGATAAAGCGTCATTATTAGAGATATTGAATTTTGAAAAAATGCAGAAAAAATTAAATACGAAGATACCTTTTTTTATTAAGTATGATGATAATTATTTATGGCAAATTTTTTATTCAACTGAGGATAAAAAATATTATATGCTTTTTCCAGCGAGAGAGGGAAAAACCTCTGTATTATTTTATTTAATAAAGAAAAAGTTGACTGACCCAGAATTTAAAGTATTTATTCCAATTTGTAAAATGAGTTATAGTGAAGATTTACTTACAAGGAAAGAAATAAACGAGCTTGAGAATTATATATGGTCTTTTACAAAGAATTGGTGTAATGTTTTTGAAGTTTATCAAGATATTGAAAATGATAATGTTTATAAAAATTATATTATAGGAGAGACAGCTTTATTTACAGGCTTTAAGACTAAATATAGAGTTAAGATTGAGACGAGAAGTGAGGCCCTTAATTTCTATACATTAGTTAAAGCGTTGTTTATTTTGGCTACTGAAACACATAATGCTTTTCCTATAGAGACTGCTATCGATAAGAAAGGCGAATTAATTTTTAAGTATAAAGGTAAGCAGATTACTATACAGAATATTTCTAAGTTTATTTCTAAACAGTATAAAGATATGCAAGAAACTAGGGTATTAATTAATAATAATATTGAAAGTACTAAGTTGAAAATTTCTAAATTAAAAGAACAAATTAAGTCTGATAATGTAAATTATGTTTATTATGAAAAACAAATTGTTATGTTTTTAGAATGTAAGCAAAGTTTTTTTAAGAAGGTTAGATATTTTTTTAAGAAGAATAAGCCTATTTCTATTGAAAAGATTGAAGAAACAATTGATTCTGGCATTGATACACAGGATGAAAAAATTGATAGTTATAGAGCTAGAGATATTAAGGATGATAAAGAGAGACTGAAAATCCTTGATGGAATTTCGTCTAAAAGAGCAAAGGCTAATAAAGATGTATATACTTTATCTGATTTAGTTGGATTATGTAATGATTTACGTGAATATGAACAAATTTATAATAATTTAGAAGCAGATTATAAATCTTTAGTTTTGAAAAAAACTAATTTAGATAAAAAGATTGAAAATGCTAAAAATTATATTGAAGAAATTGAAAAACATAAAAAGAGTATATTTGAGTTTTGGAAATTTACTAATAAAGATAAGATTGAAGAATTACATGAAGGATCTTCTTATAGTTTAAATAATGAAATTAGTAATAGGATCGATCCGGGATTTAATATTGAAGATGATCTTGAAGAATTGGCTAAAAAAGTTGATGAGCTTCAGAGAAGAAAATTATCTGTTAATGAATGTGATGCATTGTTTGTAACTCAGTATATTATTGAAACAATTAATGCAATTTTAGATGAACGTGAGAAAACTGAAAATGGTGAATTAAAAAAGACTAAAGTTGCTGGTAGAAAAAATAAATCTGAAAAAATAATCGAGAAGCAACTTGATGAGTTGAAAAATAATTATGATGAAAATAGTAAAGCAGAAATTTTCGGAAGTTTAATGGAAGATAAAACGAAAGTTCAAGTAATTAATAATAAAGAGTATAGAGAAAATTCAAGAAATATTTATGCAGTACTTGGTGTTAATGATTTAACAACTTTTGAAGAATATAAAAATGCTTGTGATGATTTGATTAATTATTTGAATGAGGCGTTTATTAAGATTAAGTCGGTTCAAGATGTTCCAGTTTATTATCCATATAGTGATGGATATGTTATAGGTGATTTGAATCCTAGAGAAATTTTAAAAGATAAAGAAGTGTTTAAAATTTATAGAACTATTACTAATAGTGATATGCATATTTTGTATTTTAGTAATATTATTTATTTTTATAATAATAATAAAACTTTGCCACTTGGTATGGATGTATCAACGAAAGTGTTGATGAAACCACAGGAGTTTAGTGAAGAAAAAATAACTGAATTTAATATTATTTTGGAAGATGGCCCATTTAATGTGGAAATCAGAGAAATAGAATTAATAGAGGATGTAAGTAAAGAATAGGAGGCTATGTAAAAATGGCAAATTATGTTGAAATTTTAAAAAAATATAATCAAGAACATTTATTAAAATATATTGATTTAATATCTACAAATGAAGGAAAGAATAATTTAATTAATGATATTGAAAATATTGATTTTGAAAAGCTAAATAGACTTTTTGCATTGAGTAATCAAAATTTTAAAAATTCTATGAAAACAGTTATGTTGGAGCATATTAGGGTTTTTGATAAATCTAGATTTTCTGATGAAGAAAATAATGAAATTTTAAAGATTGGTGAAGATATCATAGCTAATAACCAATATGCTGTTGTTACTATGGCTGGTGGGCAAGGTACTAGACTTGGACATAAAGGGCCTAAAGGAACTTTTATATTAAATGTAAAACCTGAGCCAAAAAGTTTATTTCAAATTATTGCTGAAAATTTGATTAAAGCAAATAATAAGTATGGCATTATTTTAAACTGGTATATTATGACTAGTACTGAAAACAATGACGAAACAGTAAAGTATTTTGAAGATAATAATTATTTTGGTTATAATTCTGAAAATGTTAAATTTTTTAAACAAGGAAATTTGCCATTACTTTCTGAAGATGGAAAACTTGTAATTAATAGTGAATATCGTATTAAATATGCTGCTTCTGGAAATGGAACTATATATCAAGCAATGCTTAATGATGGAGTTATTGATGATATGAAGAGAAAAGGCATTAAATGGGTTTTTATTGGTTCTGTTGATAATGCATTATTAAATATGGTTGATCCTATGTTACTTGGTTTAACTAAAAAGAGAGGAACTGAAATAGCTTCTAAAACTATTGTGAAAAATAGTCCTTATGAAAAGGTTGGAGTATTTTGTAAGAAAAACGGAAAACCTGGTGTTATTGAATATTCAGAGATTCCAGATACATTAATTGAAGAAGTTGATGAAAATGGTGAGTTAATGTATGGAGAATCTCATATTATGTGTAATTTATATACACTTGATGCTATTGAAAAAATTGCAAATGTTGAATTACCATATCATAGTGCTCATAAAAAAGTTGATTTTATGCAAGAAGATGGAAATATGTTTTATGCTAAAGAGCCTAATGGATATAAATATGAAGCTTTTATATTTGATGGTTTTGAATTGTTTGATGATATTACATTGTATAGAGGTAAGAGAGAGGAAGATTTTGCACCAGTAAAAAATGCCGAAGGAGTTGATAGTCCTGAGACTGCTACTAAATTATATAATGATTTTTGGTTTAGGGATTAATTATAAATAAATTGGTTTGGAGGACAATTATGGATGATATTAAAGATGTTATGATAGTTAATTTGTATTCACTTGATGAGACTATTGCAAAAGAGTTTCTTATTAAATATAAATATCCTTGGGAAGCTCTTGCAGATATAAAAGAATATGTAATGGAACTAGGAAATTCTTTGGATTTGAATGAATATGATAAAAAAGGTGATAATGTATGGATTCATAAAACGGCTAAAGTTTATGAATATTCTACTATTATAGGTCCTTGTATAATTGGAAAAGATACTGAAGTTAGACCTGGAGCATTTATTAGGGGAAGTGCAATTATTGGAGATAATTGTGTTGTTGGAAATTCTACAGAAATTAAGAATGTTATATTATTTAATAATGTTCAAGTTCCTCATTATAATTATGTTGGTGATTCTATCCTTGGATATAAGGCACATATGGGGGCAGGTGCTATTACTTCAAACGTTAAAGCAGATAAATTAAATGTTATTATAAAAGAAAACGGAAATGAAATTATAACAAACCGTAAAAAAGTTGGAGCTTTTTTAGGTGATTTTGCTGAGATAGGTTGTAATAGTGTATTAAATCCAGGAACAGTTATTGGAAAAAATTCAAATGTTTATCCATTATCTTGTGTAAGAGGAGTTGTTCCTTCTGATTCAATTTTTAAAAATAGCAAAAATATTATAGATAAAATTAGGAGATAGAATGCTTAATTCAAAATTTGTACATTTACATTTACATACTGAATATAGTTTGCTTGATGGTGCTAATCGTATTAAAGATTTACCAATTAGAGCGAAAGAGCTTGGTATGGACGCAATGGCAATTACTGATCATGGCGTTATGTTTGGATGCATTGATTTTTATAAAGCTTGTAAAGCAAATGGTGTTAAACCTATTATTGGGTGCGAAGTATATGTCGCACCCGGTAGTAGGTTTGATAAGGTTTTGAACAAAAGTGTTAAATATAATCATTTGATTTTGTTAGCTAAAAATATGCAAGGTTATAGGAATTTGTGTAAACTTGTTTCTTATGGATTTACTGAGGGATATTATTATAAACCAAGGATTGATCATGAACTTCTTGAAAAATATCATGATGGCTTAGTTTGTTTGAGCGCATGTCTGGCTGGTGAAGTTCCACGGACATTTATTAAATGGTCAAGATGAGCTTGCTAAAAATTCTGCTCTGTGGTTTAAGAATTTGTTTGGTGATGATTATTATTTAGAAGTACAAGCTAATACTATGAAAGAGCAATATTTGGTTAATCAGAAATTGTTTAAATTGTCTAAAGAAATTGGAGTTCCTTTGGTTGCTACTAATGATGCTCATTATTTAAAAAAAGAAGATGCATATAATCATGAAATTTTATTGTGTATTCAAACTGGTAAAAGAATGAGTGATCCTGATAGAATGAAATTTAAAACAGATGATTTTTATGTGAAATCACCTGAAGAAATGATTGAATATTTTAAAGATGTTCCAGAAGCCATTGAGAACACTGTGAAGATTGCAGAAAAGTGTAATGTTGAATTTGAGTTCGGACATACAATTTTGCCTAATTATGATGTACCTTCTGAATTTGAGACACATTATGATTATTTAAAAAAGCTTTCTTATGATGGTCTTCATAAAAGATATGGTGATAATCTTTCAAAAGAGATTATTGATAGAGCTGAATATGAACTTGGAATTATTAATTCGATGGGTTTTGTTGATTATTTCTTAATTGTTTGGGATTATATTAATTTTGCGAAAATTCATGATATTCCTGTTGGGCCTGGAAGAGGTAGTGGTGCTGGTAGTGTTATTGCATATGCTATTGAGATTACTGATATTGATCCTCTTAAATATGGTTTGATTTTTGAAAGGTTTTTAAATCCTGAAAGAATTAGTATGCCTGATTTTGATGTTGATTTTGATTATGAAAAACGTCAAGATGTTATTGATTATGTTTCACAAAAATATGGGCATGATAATGTTTCACAGATTATTACTTTTGGTACTATGTCTGCGAGAATGGTTATTAGAGATGTTGCAAGAGTATTAGATTTTTCTTATGCTGAAGCGGATAAACTTGCTAAAATGATTCCAAATGATTTACATATTACTATAAAAAAGGCGTTGGAAGTTAATAAAGAGTTAAATGATGTTTATGAAAATGATGGTAGAGTTAAGGAATTATTAGATATTGCTATGGCTTTAGAGGGACTTCCAAGACAGGCTTCTACACATGCTTGTGGTATTATTATTGCTAAAGAGCCTGTTGTTAATTACGTTCCATTATATGCAAGGGATGATATTATTTCAACACAGTATATTATGACTACACTTGAAGAACTTGGCCTTTTGAAAATGGACTTTTTAGGACTTAGAACTCTTACAGTTATTAGAGATTGTAAAGAATTGGTTAAAAAGAATCGTGGAATTGATGTTGAGTTTGATAAAGATATGAATGATCCAGCTGTTTTTAAAAAATGGCAAGATGGGGAATCGGTTGGGATTTTTCAATTTGAAAGTCAAGGAATGACTAACTTCATGAAAGAACTTAAACCTGATTGTTTGGAAGATATTATTGCTGGTGTTTCACTTTATAGACCTGGTCCAATGGATCAAATTCCTAGGTATATTGCTAATAAAAAAGATATGGAACATGCTGTTTATACACATGATAGTTTGAAACCGATTTTGGCTGTTACATATGGTTGTATGGTTTATCAAGAACAGGTTATGAAAATTGTTACAGATCTTGCTGGATATTCACTTGGAAGATCTGATTTAGTTAGAAGAGCTATGGGTAAGAAAAAGCTTGATGTAATGGCTAAAGAAAGAGAAATTTTTGTTCATGGTAAAGTTGATGAAAATGGTAATGTTGAGATTCCAGGTTGTGTTAGAAATGGTATTGATGAAGTTTCTGCTAATAAGATTTTTGATGAAATGAGTGAATTTGCTAAATATGCTTTTAATAAATCACATGCTGCTTGTTATGCAGTTGTTGCATATCAAACTGCTTATTTAAAAACATATTATCCGGCAGAATTTATGGCTGCTATGCTTAATAGTTTTTTAGGTAATTTGGATAAGATACCTGTATATGTTGATGAATGTAGAAAAATCGGAGTGGAAATCTTAAAACCTGATATAAATAAGAGTTTTACTAAATTTACTGTTGAAGGAAATAAAATTAGATTTGGACTTGGTTCAATTAAAAATGTTGGAATCGCAGCTGTTGATGCAATTGTTTCTGAAAGAGAAAAAAATGGAGAATTTTTAGATTTTGGTGATTTTGCTGAAAGAATTTATGGTGAATCTGTTAATAAGAAATGTATTGAAAGTTTAATTAAAGCTGGTGCTTTTGATATTTTTGGAAAGACTAGGAGCACTTTGATTGCTTCATTTGAAACTATTTTAGATACTGTTGGGTATTCTAAAAGTAGAGGAAATGAAAATCAAGTTTCAATGTTTGATTTATATACTGATGATAATGTGTTGCAAAAAATTAAATATGAATATATTGAATTGCCAGAATATGATCATAAGGAGTTTTTGTCACTTGAAAAAGAGATGCTTGGAATTTACATTTCTGGTCATCCTCTTGAAAATTATGAAGAATTAATTAGTAAGAAAACAGATTTTAATTCATTAATTGTTCAGAAATTTTATAATCAAGATAATGAGAATAATGAAGAAATTATTGAAGATAACAAAGTGGTAAAAATTGCAGGAATTATAACATCTGTGAAAAAGAAGTATACTAAAAATAATAAGATTATGGCTTTTGTTACTATTGAAGATTTATATGGAACACTTGAAATGGTTGTTTTTGATTCTGTTTATTCAAGATTTTCAAATTTGCTTTATGATGAAAATATTATTTTTGTTAATGCAAGGGTTTCTGTTAGATCTAATCAAGATTTGTCGATTGTTGTTAATTCTATCTCTGAACTTGATAATGAGAAAGATAAAATTATTGATATTGAGGTTTATAAATTATCTGATATTCAAAAGGCAAATCTTAGAAAGTGGATTGTTGAAAATAGGAAAGTTGATGGAAATGTTGAAATTTTTGTTTTAAATTCTGCAGAACAAGAACATTTAAGTTGTGGAAAAGTTTTTATTAATAATAATTCTTTTAATAAATTTAAAGATATTGTTGATGAAAGTTGTTATAAAATGAGTACTAATTAATAGTATAATAATTGTGTTTGCAATGCTAAAATATTGATATTTTACTTGTAAATAATTTCTAAAATTGTTATACTTATTGTAAGTTATTTTAGGAGGCTATATATGGAAAAGAAAAAAGAAGTTATAGAAGTTGAAAATGTTGAAAAAACAGAGAATGTAGAAAAGACAGATACAATTCAAGTATCTGATGAAGTTGTTGCAGTTATTGCAGGTATGACAGTTGCAGAAGTTTCAGGTGTTGCTGAAATGGCAGGTGGTTTTGCTGGTGGTATTTCAGAAGTATTTAGTGGAAAAAAGAATATGGCTAAAGGAATCAAAGTTGAAATCAATGAAAAAAGTGTTGTAATTGATGTTAATATTATTGTTGAATATGGTTCAAGAATTCCTGACGTTGCTTTTGAAATTCAAAAGAGAATTAAAGCATCTGTTGAAAATATGACAGGTTTAAATGTTGAACAAGTTAATGTACATGTTCAAGGTGTAAGTACAAAATTATTAAAAAATGAAGAAGAAGATAACTCAAAAGATAATACTGAAAATAAATAATACTTAGGAGGAAAAATGAAAATTATTGATAAGTTTACATTAAAAATATTTTCATTTATTATGTTGATAATATCTATTGTATTATTTATGATATCAATTCAGATATTACAAGAATCAATTTTTGGTGTGCTAATATCAAGATTATTTACTTTAGTTACAGCAGGTCGTACAATATTAATTATTGTTTCTATAATATTATTTTTATTATCTGTCAAAACTTTATTTTTTACATATTCAAGAAAAAATGGTGATTATGAAGATGATGTAAATGATGAGATTGAAAATGATACTGGAATTTTGTTAGAGAATGATGATGGAAGAGTTTTAATTACTAGAAGAACTATTAGATCATTAGTGAATAGTGTAATACTTAGAACTGATGAAATAATAGATGCTAAAATCATTGTTGATATTAATGCTGATAATGAAGTTAGTGTTAAATTAGCAATTGATGTTGTTCAAGGTGTTGTTATAAAAGATGTTACTTCAAAAGTACAAAGTGATATAAAGAATACTGTTAAAACAACTACTGATATTACTATTAAGTCTGTTGATATTGATGTTAAAGAATATGTTGATGTTGATTCAAATGAAGATGATGAAGATACTATTGAAGAAATTGATGATATGGAAATTAATGATAGAAAGTCTAAGAAATAAGGAGAAGACATGGCAGATAATAAATATGATAATGATTTTTTGAGATTTTTTTCTAAAAATTTTGGGGCTATAGTAGGAGCAATAATTGGTATAATTATAGCGTTTACAGCTTTTTATAAATTTGTTATTTATATAGCAATTATAGTGCTATGTTCTTGGTGTGGTTATTATTTGCAAAAGAATAAACTTAAAGTTAAAGAAATATTAAAGAGATTAGTAGAAAGAATGTAGGAAAATATTATGAATAGATCACAGAATAGGGAACAAGCTTTTAAATTGTTATATAGTATGACTTTTCTTGATGAAGAACTTGATATTGATGAGCAGATTAAATTGTTTCTAGATGGTGAAAATTTGACAAATAAAAACACTATTGAATATGTTAATTCAATAATAAAAGGTGTTGACCAACATAATGATGAAATCGTTAATTTGATTTTAAAGAATATTAGAAAAGAATGGACAATTGATAGAATTTCAAAAATAGATTTAGCTTTATTGAAGTTATCAATTTATGAAATTAAATTTGCTAAACTTCCTTTTAAAGTTGTAATTAATGAGGCTTTGGAACTTTCAAAAAAATATGGTGATAAAAAGTCGAAATCTTTTATAAATGGTGTTTTAGCTAGTATTGTTAAAGAAGAAGTAGTATAAAATAGTGAAGCACATAATTTAATTATTATGTGCTTTTCTATATGATTAAATATTATAACATAATTGAGTAGATTGGAAAAAATATGGACATTGAAGCAATTAGTGTAGAAGAGTTAAATAAATATATTAAAGATAAATTAGATAATGATGAATATTTGAATAATGTTTTGGTTAAAGGAGAGATATCAAATTGTAAATTGCATTATACTGGTCATATATATTTTACATTAAAAGATGAGAAATCTTTAATAAAATGTATTATGTTTAAAAGTTATGCTGCACATCTTTCTTTTGTACCTAAAGATGGAATGAAAGTTCAATTATTTGGTAGTGTTCAAGTTTTTGAGAGAGATGGTGTTTATCAAATATATGCTAAAGCAATGAAAGAAGATGGAATTGGATCATTGCATGAACAGTTTGAAAAGCTTAAAAAGAAATTGGAATTAGAAGGTCTTTTTAATCAAGAACATAAAAAGAAGATTCCAGAATTCCCTAAAATTATTGGTGTTTTAACATCATCAACAGGTTCTGTTATTAGGGATATAATAAATGTTTCAACTAGAAGAAATCCAAATGTTTATATTAGATTGTTGCCAGTTCCTGTTCAAGGACCTGGCGCTTGTGATAAAATTGCAGAAGCAATAAAATATATGAATGAAGAGAAATTAGCAGATGTATTAATTGTTGCGAGAGGTGGTGGATCTCTTGAGGATTTATGGCCATTTAACGAAGAAGTTGTGGCAAGAGCAATATATGATTCTGAAATTCCTGTTATATCAGCAGTTGGTCATGAAACAGATTTTTCTATATCTGATTTTGTTGCTGATTTAAGAGCACCTACGCCATCTGCTGCTGCAGAATTAGCAGTTCCTAATATTGATGATGTTAAATATACAATTGAACAATATGAAAATCAGTATAAAGTTTTATTAAAGCGTAAAGTTCAACTAATGAGAGCTAAATTTGATATGATAATGGAAAATAAGAGTTTTAAGAATCCATTGTTAATTGTGGAAAATAAAACTTTATTACTTGATAAATTAGAAAAAGAAATTATTGATTTGTTTAAAAATATTATTCAAAGGAAAGAAGCTAAGTTTAATGAGTTGGTTGTTGGGCTAGATGCTTTAAGTCCATTGAAAACTTTGCTTAGGGGTTATAGTATTGTTGAAAAAAATGATAATGTAGTTAAGAGTATTAGTGATTTAAATGTTGGAGATAATATTAAAATTATTTTGAATGATGGAAATGTTAATGCAAATATTATATAGATTGGAGTTATATTATGGCAGAAAAAAGTTTTGAAGAGAAAATGTTAAATTTAGAATTAATTAAAAAGGATCTTGAAAAAGATGATTTATCACTTGATGATGCAGTTAAAAAGTTCGAAGACGGAATGAAAATTTCTAGAGAATGTAGAGAAATTTTAGATAATGCAGAAAAGAAAATTACTATTTTATTGGAAGGGGAAGAAAAGGATTTTGTTCAATCATAGTATTAAATGTTTGAGTAATATTCTTATGTATTAAAGAGATGTTTTATTTTAAATATAAATATATATTAGTACCATTTTTATTATGGCTAGCAATACAGATATCTAAGGTTATTGTTGATTGTATTGAAAACAAGAAGTTTTCATTGAGAAGATTGTTAGGATCTGGAGGTATGCCTAGTTCTCATTCAGCTGTAATGGTTTCGATTACGGTTATGCTTGGAAAAAATATTGGCTTTCAATCACCTATTTTTGCATTGGCTTGTTTTATGACATTGGTTGTAATGCAAGATGCAGTTGGAGTTAGAAGACAAGTTGGAAAACATGCTAAATATTTGAATGAAATATTAATGGATGATAAGATTTCTCCTGAAGAGAAATTTCAAGAAATGGTTGGTCATACACCTCTACAGGTGTTTATTGGATTAATTATTGGGCTTATAGCTGGTCTTATTGCTTAATTTGAAGGATATGGGGGATTTATGGACGATATTATTATTGCAAGAAATGCGAAAAAGAAGAATATTAATGAAATTGCAAAAAAATTAAATATTGACGATGATTATATTGAACAATATGGAAAATATAAAGCTAAAATTGATTTAAAGTTTTGGGAAAAAATTAAAAATAATGATGATGGAAAATTGATTTTAGTGACTTCTATAAATCCAACACCACTTGGAGAGGGTAAAACTACTGCTGCAATAGGGATTTCAGATGGTCTTAATAAATTAAATAAAAAATCAATATTGGCTTTAAGAGAACCATCTGTTGGTCCTGTTTTTGGAATAAAAGGTGGTGCTACAGGTGGAGGATATTCACAAATATCTCCTATGGAAGATATTAATTTACATTTTAATGGTGATATTCATGCAATTACAGAAGCTAATAATTTAATTAGTGCAATTATTGATAATCATATATTTTGGGGTAATGATTTAAAAATTAAAAAAGTTACTTGGAAAAGAGCTTTAGATCTTAATGATAGGCAGCTTAGAACAGTTCAAACTGGATTATCTGGTGAGAAGAGAATGATATCAAGAGAAGATCATTTTGATATAACTGTTGCGTCTGAAATTATGGCAGTTCTTTGCTTATCAAAAGATTTAAATGATTTAAGAAATAGACTTGGCAAGATGATAATTGGGTATAATGAAGATGATGAACCTGTTTATGTGAGTGATTTAAAGATTGTTGGAAGTTTGGTAGCTTTATTAAAAGATGCAATTAATCCTAATTTGGTTCAAACTCTTGAAAATAATCCATGTTTTGTACATGGTGGTCCTTTTGCTAATATTGCACATGGATGTAATAGTGTTATTGCGACTAAGATGGCTTTAAAACTTGGCGATTATGTTGTTACAGAAGCAGGTTTTGGTGCTGATTTGGGAGCAGAAAAATTTATAGATATTAAAGCTCGTGAAAATTCATTAGAACCTGATGCTGTTGTAATTGTTGCTACACTTAAAGCTTTAAAATATCATGGTGGTGCTAGTGTTAAAGATTGTATTTTGCCTAATATTGATGCTTTAAAGAGTGGACTTGAGAATTTATTAAAGCATATTGCAAATATTAAATCTTTTGGGCTTAATCCAATTGTTGCAATTAATAAATATAGTAATGATGATATTAATGAAATTGATTTTTTGAAAAATGAAGTATCAAAAGTTTCTGAAATTGAATTATTAAACAATTGGGAAAACGGTTCTGATGGAGCAATTGATTTTTGTAATAAATTATTGAAGATTGTTGATAAAGATAAGAAAATATCTTTTGCTTATAATATTAATGATGATTTAAAAACAAAGGTATATGATATTGCTACAAAGATTTATGGTGCTAGAGATGTATTATATACTGATAAGGCAATTGAAGAATTAAGTATTATTAATAAAATTACGAATAATACAAAAGGCTTAGAAGTTTGTATTGCGAAAACACAATATTCTTTTTCTGATGATAAAAGCAATTTAATCTGTTCAAAAGATTTTGATATAACTATTACTGGTATAGAATTGAAGAATGGGGCAGGTTTTGTTGTTGTTAAGGCAGGAGATATAATGACAATGCCAGGTTTACCTAGAGTTCCAGCTGCTGAAAGTATTGATGTTGATGATAACGGAAATATTGTTGGTGTTTTTTAAAAGGGAGGAAATATGATAAAGCCAAATGTTGAGTTTGACATTATTACAGATATAGGTGTTGATTTTTTAAAAGAAAACAATATAAAAGGTTTGATTTTAGATGTTGATAATACTTTGATTGATTTGAGTAGAAATAAAATAGAGGGTCTTGATGATTGGATTGATTCTATTATTAAATCAGGTATTAAAATTGCAGTTGTTTCAAATGGAAGAAAGAAAAAGCAAATTGATTTGTTAACTAAAAAACATGGATTAATTTATGTATTTTTTGCATTAAAGCCATTTAAAAGTGGAATAAAAAAAGCAAAAAAAGAGCTTAATTTATGTTATAATGAAATTGCAGAAATTGGTGATCAAATATTTACTGATGTTTGGGTTTCTAATAGAACTAAAATGTTTTCTATTTTGACTAAACCAGTTGAAATGGAAAAAAGCTTTTTACAAAAATTCAAAAGAAGAATTGAAGATTTGTATAAAGCTAGAAATTGGGGGAAATAAAAATGTATATTAATAATATCCATATATTGAGCTATTTCTTTATAGGATTGTTTGGAATGTTTTTAGGTCAATTTATGAATTGGGTGAATATTAGATTTGCACATCATAAAAAAGTTTTTTGCAAAGAATTATTTACACAATATATTCCTAATCAAAAGTTAAACATGTTTTTAATGTTTTCTATAATGATGTTATATGTTGCAATTTTGTACTTATTTGGAATTAGTTTAACTACTTTGAAATATTTGTTATTAGTTCCTTTATTAATTTCAGTCTTGGCAATTGATTTTAAAGAGCGTATTATTCCTGATAGATTAATTTTGATATTGTTTGAAATAGGAATGGTATTTTCAATAATAGAAGGGTTTGATAGTTTAAATATTTTTGTTGATAAAATATTGGGAATGATTATTGGATTTGGAATATTTGGATTAATAACATTGATTGGTGGGCTACTTACTAAAAAGAAAGCAATGGGCTATGGTGATGTTAAATTAATGGCAGCGCTTGGGCTAATATTTGGTGAGATGGGTATATTAATGATAATTGTTATATCATTTTTGATAGCTGCTATTGTTTCAATCATATTATTAATAATTAGAAAAAAGAAATTTACTGAATATATTGCTTTTGGTCCATATATTTCGGTTGCGTCTTTTATTGTAATGATGAGTTCAACAAATGTGTTGTTATATATATTGTTAAAAATTTTTACACTTGGTACATATTCTTTAGGATAAATTAATATCTAGGAGGTATATTTTATGAATTATAAGATTGAAAATATTAAGAAAAAAATGGAAAAACTTAATATTCAAGGTATGATTATTACAAATCCGTCTAGTTTGAGATATGTTCTTGGTTTTGATGTTGAAGGTATGATATTTATTACAGATAAGGGAAATTTACTGATAACTGATAGTAGATATATAGAATATGCAAATTCAATGATTACTATTACTGATGGAATTGCTACAGCCAATATTTCTGAATTAACTGATGATGATAATTTTTCATTTTTTGAAGATTGTGAAAGAGTTGGATTTGAAGAGTTTGATTTAACTTATTCATCATATTCTGAAATGATTAGAAGATATAGAATTAGTGATATGGTTGAAACTAATGGATTAATTGAAAAATTAAGGATGATTAAAGACAATGATGAAATTAGTTATATTGAAAAAGCTTGTAATATTACTGATAATTGTTTTGAATATTTGAAAAAGTTTATAAAGATAGGAATGACTGAAAAGGAGATAGCACTTGAAATTTATAATTATTTTATAAAACATGGTGCAGATGGATTGGCTTTTGATACTATTGTTGCAAGTGGTACAAATTCTTCTAAACCACATGCAATACCGACTGATAAAAAAATAGAATATGGTGATATTATTGTTATTGATTTTGGTGCTAAGTATAATGGGTATTGTGCTGATATGACAAGAACCATATTTGTTGGAGAAGTTAATAAAGAAGCAGAAAAATTATATAATTTTTTATTTGAAGTTCAAGCTAATGCAACAAGAAAATTTTTGGAAGGTGAAGATACAAAAGTAATTGCAAAGAGTGTTGAATATGATCTCAATCAAAAAAATTGTACATTAATTCATGCACTTGGTCATGGTGTTGGCATTGATATTCATGAAAAGCCAATTTTATCTGTTAAATCAAGTAGTATATTGAAAAATAATATGGTAGTTACTAATGAACCTGGAATTTATATACCTGGAGATATAGGAATTAGGATAGAGGATACAGTTGTAATTAATGGTATGATACCAAGGATTTTGACAAATTCTAGTAAACAGTTGACTGTTATTGATGGATAATATGACATCTATGTGAAAAAATAAAATAAAATGTTGAAAAATAAAAAGTTTATTGTTAAAATGTTCATAATAAATATATTATGGACATTTTTTATTGTTTATATGTCTTTTAATATAAATATTTTGAAATAACATATAAGGATAAATGTTATATATTAATAAGGATGGAAAATGATAGAGTTTAAGAACGTATCTAAAAAATATGGTACAGGAACAGTAGCAGTTGATAATGCTAATTTTACAATTGAAAAGGGAGAGTTTGCTTTTTTAATAGGTGATTCTGGTTCTGGAAAATCAACAATGATCAAAATGATGCTTAAAGAAGAAGACCCTACTTCAGGAAATATTATTATTAATGGAAGGGATATTACTAAGATAAAACCTAGTAAGGTTCCTTATTTACGTAGAAGCATGGGAATAGTTTTTCAAGATTTTAGACTTTTACCTGATAAAACAGTTTATGATAATGTTGCTTTTGCAATGTATGTTGTTAGAGCTAGTCAAAAACATATTAAGAGACAAGTTCCAATGGTTTTGTCGCTTGTTGGATTAAGTCAAAAAGCGAAAATGTATCCAAATGAACTTTCTGGTGGTGAACAACAAAGAGTTGCTTTAGCTCGTGCTATTGTAAATAATCCATCAATGCTAATTGCAGATGAGCCTACAGGAAATTTGGATCCAAATACAGCATGGGATATAATGGAACTTTTAAATGATATCAATTTAAGAGGAACAACGGTTGTTGTTGCAACACATGCTAAAGATATAGTTGATAGAATGAACAGAAGAGTTATTCGTATTGACCATGGAAATATAGTTCGTGATGAAAAAGGTGGGTATGACGGTGAGATATAACACATTTAGTTATTTAATTTCAGATGGTTTTAAAAGTTTTGGCAAACAGAAAAAAATGACTAGTGCTTCAATTATCATAATGGTTGCTACAATGGTTATGTTTGGATTATTTTTCGTAATAAGTCAAAATGTTAATTATATTGCTACACAACTTGAGAATCAGCAGGCGATTAAAGTAAATCTGAAAGATGGATTAACACAGGATGAAATTAACAATTTACAAGTTCAAATTGAGCAAATATCTGGTGTAAATAAACCAGTACAATATAAATCAAAAGCTGATGCTTTAATTACAGTTAGAACACAGCTTGGTGATAAACAAGATTTATTAGCAGGATGGGATGGTGAGAATAATCCTTTTCCAGCATCTTTTATAGTAAGGTTAACTGATTTAAAGTTAAATAAATCAGTGCAAGATGCTATTTCTAAGCTTGATGGAATAAGTGATATTAATAGTAATAATGATTTGTTATCAAATTTGGATAGAGTTGCTAATGCATTGAAAATTGTTACAGGTGTTTTGATGTCACTATTAGTTTTGATATCAGTATTTATAATTTCATATACAATTAAATTAACAGTTCATGCACGTAGAAAAGAAATTTCTATTATGAAATATGTTGGTGCAACAAATGGATTTATTAGAGGACCTTTCATAGTTGAAGGTGTTATGATTGGTATTATTTCTGCAATTATTACCCTTTCACTTATGAGTGGAATTTATAATGCTATGATTAATGGAATATTGGATTCTTCAGTATTAAGAACTTCACAAATCGAACTTTATAGATATGGACAGATATTCTTCAAATTATTAGTAGCTTATTTAATGCTTGGTATTGGAATTGGTGCATTGGGAAGTGTTATTTCGATGAAAAAGTATTTGGATGTTTAATTAACTTTTTAAAAGTTAAGGAGGAATAATGAAAAAATATAAACTTTTAGTGGCTTTAATGTTATTGATTGCACTTATTGGTAAATCAGTGATATCTCTAGGAGTTACTCAAGCTGATGTTGATGCAGAAAAGAAAAAAGCAGATCAATTAAAAACAGAAGCTGAACAAAAGAAAAAAGAATTGACAAATATAAAATCAGATAAAGCGGTTGCTACTACTGATTTAAACACTATTAATAGTCAGATTGATAGTTTACAATCTGAAATTGATGCTCTTGGTGAAAATTTAGATGAATTAAATTCTGAAATAAAGACTAAGGAAAATGAAATAAAAGAAAAAGAAAAAGAATATAAAGAAAAGGAAGATATTCTTAAAAAGAGATTGGTTGCTATATATAAGAATGGTGGAACTTCGTATTTAGATGTTTTATTTAGTTCTGCAAATTATGTTGATATGCTTTCTTCATATGATGTTGTTGAAAAAATAGCAGAATCTGATAATAAGTTAATGGATGAAATTCAAAAAACAAAAGAAAGTTTAGAGAATAATAAAAAGGAATTAGAAAATAAAAAATCTGATGTTGAAAAAACTAAAAAGCAAAAAGATGAAAAGAATGCACAATTAATTGTTGCTAAAAAACAGAAACAAACAGAAGTTGATAAATTGTCTGATAAGGAAAAGGCTACACAAACTGAAATTGACAATAAACAAAAAGCTATACAACAGGCAGAACAGTCAATGGCTAGTATTTTTAAAAAATTACAAGCTCAGCTTGCAGCTCAAAAGGCTGCTGAAGAAGCTAGAAAAAAAGCTGCTGCATCTAAACCAAGTTCTAGTGGTTCTTCTAAAGGAAGTAGCTCTACAGGTTTAGCTGGATTAAATTTTGATGGTACATTCCAATGGCCAACAACAACTAAACTAGTTACTTCTAGAATGAAGTTTAGATGGGGAAGAATGCATAAAGGTATTGATATAGGAGTTGCTTATCAACCAGTTTATGCAGCTGCTTCGGGCATTGCATATAATGCGTATAATCCTGGTGGATATGGTACATATGTAATGTTATTCCATGGAAATGGATATGTTACTTTATATGGACATTTGAGTACTTCAAAAGTTGCAGATGGACAGACAGTATCTAAAGGACAGGTTATTGCTATTTCTGGCAATTCTGGTGGAAGCACTGGTCCACATTTACATTTTGAAATAAGAAGAGCAGAATCTGCTGCAGATTTCTTTAGTAAATCACCGTTAGATCCTTTACAATATTTACCTGGTGGTTATACATTAAATGAATAATTTTAATATATAAGGTACATATTTATGTACCTTATATAAAAGTATAGGAGGCATAGTTATGAGTAATATAATAAAACAAGTTTTTATTAGTTTAATATGTATAATTATGCTTTTTTCTTTTTTTAGTAATAGTTTTGCTATAAATGAAGTTAATAATAATCAAATTAATGCAGTTTCTAATAATACTAATAATGTTGTTAATAATACAAATATTGTTAGTAATACAACTAGTGATGTTAAACCATTAACATTGCAACAACAAAAAGATGCAGTTAATGAGAATTTAAATAAGGCAAATGAACAGTTAGCTTATGTTCAAAATGAGTTGTCACAAGCAGTTCTTAAGATTCAAGATTTGCAAGATAAAATTAATGGATATGAGTCTACTATCTCGAAAATTAATTTAGAATATGGAAAATTACAAGAGAAAGTAGAGCAAAATGAAGTAGCTTTGATTAAACAACAAGTTAGATATGATGCTCAAGAAGAACTATTAAAAAAGAGATTGGTTGCTGTCTATAATAAAGGCAATATTTCGTATTTAAATGTTTTACTTGGTGCTAATAATTTTATAGAGTTCTTATCTTTATATTCTGCAGTTAACCAAATAGCTAAATATGATAAAGCACAATTGGATAACATGAAAGCAGAAAAGAATGAGATTCAAAAGAAAAACGATGAAATTATGAAGCAAAAAGAAGATATTCGAGTTGCTAAAGCGAATGCTCAACAGCAAGAGGTTTTATTGACAAATACAAAGATACTTATGGAAGGATATAAACAGAGCTTAACTGAAAGTGATAAACAAATAAATGCACAAATTACAGCATATAAGGCACAGCAACAAGAAATAGAAAATATGATTACACAATCAATTGTTCAGTCAACTTACGAATTATCTTATGCTGGTGGAGTAATGATTTGGCCTACTTTAAAGTCTGGTTATATTACATCACCATTTGGTAATAGAATGCATCCAATTCAAGGTATTGTTAAAGCACATCATGGTATCGATATTAGTGGTGCTATTGGAACTCCAGCATTTGCAGCAGCAGATGGGGTTGTAATTTATTCTGGCTGGATGGGTGGTTATGGTAATGCTATTATGATAGATCATGGTGTTGATAGTAATGGTAATAAAGTAATCAGTTTATATGGACATAGTAGTAAATTGTTAAAAAATGTTGGAGATGTTGTGAAACAAGGTGATACTATTTTAGAAATTGGTTCTACTGGAAATTCTACTGGACCACATTTACATTTTGAAATTAGAGAAAATGGAATACCTACAGATCCTAAAAAATATTTATCAAATGATAATAGTTAAAGTTGAAAGGAGTTTTTATGAAAGATTTTAAGTCTTTTGGTAGAATGTTATATACAATTGTTATTACAGCAATTGTTACTACAATTATAGTCCTTGTAGTGGTATTTGGTGCAAATGGCTCTTCACCTTTTTTGCCTAAACTTAATAATAAAGACATGTCTGGTTTAATTTCTAAATTAAATGTAGTTCAAAAAAAGATTGATGAACAATATTTAAAAAAAGCTAATTCATCTGATTTAAATGAGTGGGCAGTTAAAGGTTATGTTGCTGGTTTAAAGGATAAATATAGTCAATATTACACTGCACAGGAAATGAAAGAGATGCTGGATGAGACTAGGGGACAGTTTGTAGGTGTTGGTATATATCTTACAAAAGATGTTACTAATAATGAAATTGTTATTTATGATACAATTAAAGGTTCACCTGCAGCTGAGTCTGGAATAAAGAGTGGTGATATATTAATTGCTGTTGATAATGTTGCGTGCAATGGTGATGATTTTGATAAGATTACAGAGAAAATTAAAGGTACGAAGGGAACTGAAGTATCTTTAAAGATTAAAAGAGATAAAAATGAAGAACATGTTTTTACAATGAAGAGAGATAAGGTAGTTGTTGAAAATATTGAATCACAAATGATTGATTCTGAAATAGGATACATTTATATTAAATCGTTTGAAGGTGATGCTACTTTTAAGCAATTTAGAAAAGCTTATGATAATTTAGTTTCTAAAGGTATGAAGAAATTAATTGTTGACGTTAGAAATAATGGTGGTGGTATTATGGAACAAGCATTATATATTGGCGAATTGTTTTGTAATCCTAATCAAAAATTAATTATTGAGAAAGATAAGGATGGTTTGGAAAAAACTACTTTATCAAAAAATGAAAAAGTAATAACAATGGATACAATTTTATTGGTAAATCAATATTCTGCAAGTGCATCTGAAATTTTGGCAGGTATTTTAAAAGAAAATGTACAAAATGTTAAAATTGTTGGAGTTAAAACTTATGGAAAGGGTGTTGTTCAAGGATTATTTACATTACCAGATCAAAGTGGTTTGAAATTAACGATTGAAGAATATTTTACACCAAAACATAGTGAAATTAATGGCATTGGAATTACTCCAGATGTTGAAGTGAAAGATTATCAATTTAAAGGTGAACTTGATAAAGATAATGATAAGCAATTTATTAAAGCACTTGAATTATTAAAGGAAAATAATGATTAAAATTATGATGTCTTGATTTAAAAAAATTATATATTATGGAAAAAACAAAAGTTTAAAAAAGTTAAAAAACTTTAAAAAAAGTGTTGACACCTTGGGATATTTTTATTATAATAAGAATGTCCTAAGGATAGACGGTCGCTTAGCTCAGTTGGTAGAGCATCTGCCTTACAAGCAGGGGGTCATAGGTTCGAGCCCTATAGCGACCACCATTATATTTTTGGCCTGGTAGTTCAGTTGGTTAGAACGCCGCCCTGTCACGGCGGAGGTCGACGGTTCGAGTCCGTTCCAGGTCGCCATTTTTTATTTAAGTTAAAACTTAAAATGTTGATGTGGAATTTTAAGTTTCACATTTTATTTTTTTATAAGCCTCGATAGCTCAGTTGGTAGAGCAAAGGACTGAAAATCCTTGTGTCACTGGTTCGATTCCAGTTCGAGGCACCATAATTGAAATCCTAGAACTCTTTTAAATAAAGGGTTTTAGGATTTATTTTTTTAATAGTACCATAATAGTACCACAATAACCGAATATTTATTTTTTATGATATTAAGGGAATTAAAATTTGACAATTTATGATATATATTATATTCTATAATAATTAAATATGCTATTTCTTGCCTAGGTGAGAAAATTTAAAACTAGGCTTTAAGTCTAGTTTTTTTGTGTTTTATAAATGAGTATGGAAGGGATGTGATATAATTTTATATTTTATAAATTAATTTTAGAGGAGGAATTTATATGTTAAAGAAAATACTTATTGGCGTGCTGATTTTTATAATTGGAGTTATTGTTGGAGCATTATTGGTATATTTTTGTAGAAATATGATGCTTGTGAGAACAGAAAAGGTAGTGGATTATAATAAGGAATCTCAAAAAAGAATTGAAGAAGAGAATCGAATATTAAAAGAAAAAAAGCAATTGCCTGCTAATATGATGTCAGTTAATATGTCAGGAGAATTAAGTAAAGAAACTCAAAATGAAATAGATGAAGTAAAGAAAAAAGGAGAGCAATGTATAAAAGAAACATTGGAGCAAGCTGAGAAAGTACTTAATATAATGAGAAAATATAAAAATAAAGAATTAGAAGATTTTTATAAATTGGTAGGAACGAGGGATCTTACAAAAGTTGATGTAAAATATGCTCCAAATTTTGATCAAATAGTTTTTGATATGTATAGATATTCGAATATTACTAAAGAAGAAAAAGCAATTTTAAAAGAATACTTAGCAGATGGATTAGACAGTTATAATTATCAATCAAATCCAAAATTATTAGAGGAAATAAAAAAAGAATTAAATATTAAATATTAAATATTAAATAGTAAAAATTAACAACTATTATTAATTACTCTTTTTTAAATGACAAAATAGTAGTCAAATAAGCTAGTATAATTAAAAGTAAAAATTTAATTATTTTAGCTTATTTTTATATAAAATAATAAAAAAGTATCTAATTAAAGGTACTTTTGGGATTTATTAAATTTGTGAAAATATATTATAGTACCACAATAAGTACCACAATACTAGGAGAAAAAATGGAAAAATCGGATACAAATAGACACAAATAGGTAAACTTATTATTATTTAAAAATCTATAAAACTGAGTAAATGCTTGCGAATATTGAGATTTAATAAAATAATAAAAAATGATGTTTCCAGTTCGAGGCACCGTAATTGAAATTATAGAACTCTTTTAAATAAAGGGTTTTGGGATTTATTTTTTTGTTAGTACCATAATAGTACCAGAATATTGTTAATTGATTTGAGCAAAATAAAATAATATAAAATATTACAAGGATGTTAAAAATGATTGATATTGATTTTGCAGGTGGAGTAGAAATTAATTCAAATACACCTAAATATAATATAAAGGCAATATGTGAATATTGTAAAAAAAATAATATAGATATTGAAAAGTTGAATGAAGAAGATTTGAAACCATTTATGGTAGGATATATGAAAGAAAATCATCATAATTTATTGACGGATGAAATGATTGAAAAAATGAAAGAAGATGAAGAAAATTAGAATAGATATTTTACATTATCTGAAAAATCCATTTCTATTATAATTAATATTAGTAAAATGAGTTTAAGTTATCAATAATTACTAAAATTTGAAATGTTTTTGTTAATATTTAGAAAAAAAGTAAAAAAAATGAAATATTTCCTTGATTTTCCAACCAAAATATGGTATATTGTAAATAGTTAATAAAAAGGAGGTATGTAAAATGAAATCAACAGGTATTATCAGAAACATTGATACTTTAGGAAGAATTGTTATTCCAATGGAAATGAGAAACAAATTGAAAATATCAGAGAAAGATCCAATTGAAATACATGTAGAAGGAAATACAATTTCTTTAAAGAAATATGAACCTGATTGCACTTTTTGTGGAAGCTCAAAAAACGTAGTTGAGTATAAAGGCAAAAATATTTGTGAAAAATGTTTAGCTGAATTAAAAAATATGCAATAAGATTGATGAATTAAAAAAGACCATCATTATTAAGTGAAATATCTTAATAATGGTGGTTTTTTTCATATTAATATAAAAAAATACAGCCTTTATAAGACTGTATTTTTTATGATTAGTCGATATTGAATGCTTTGATACCAGGGTATACTGCATTTTCTCCTAATTCTTCTTCAATTCTTAATAATTGATTGTATTTTGCAACTCTTTCAGATCTACTTGGAGCACCTGTTTTGATTTGGCATGTATTTAATGCTACAGCTAAATCAGCAATTGTTGTGTCGGCTGTTTCACCACTTCTGTGTGATGTAACTGCTGTGTATCCAGCTTTGTGAGCCATTTTAATTGCTTCTAATGTTTCTGAGATAGAACCGATTTGGTTTAATTTGATTAGGATTGAGTTTCCTGCTTTCATTTCAATTCCTTTTGATAATCTTTCTGTATTTGTAACAAATAGATCATCACCAACTAATTGAATTTTCTTTCCTAATCTTTCTGTTAATAGTTTCCAACCTTCCCAGTCTTCTTCGTCTAGACCGTCTTCTAGTGAAATTATTGGATATTTGTTAACTAATTTTTCCCAATGGTCAATTAATGTTTCTGATGTGAAATGTGTTCCAGCTTTAGGTAATACATATTCACCTTTTTTTGCGCCTTTCCATTCGCTTGAGGCAGCATCTATTGCTAACATGAAGTCTTTTCCAGCTTCATATCCAGCTGTTTTGATTGCTTCTAGGATTAGTTCGATTGCTTCTTCATCTGATCCAACATTTGGAGCAAATCCACCTTCGTCACCAACTGATGCAGCTAATCCTCTTGATTTTAAGATTTTTTGTAAAGCATGGAATACTTCACTACACCATCTTAATGCTTCTTTGAATGAAGGAGCGCCTACTGGCATAATCATAAATTCTTGTGTATCAACAGTGTTTGTAGCGTGTGCACCACCGTTTAAGATGTTCATCATTGGAACTGGTAATCTGTTTCCATTGATTCCACCTAAGAATCTATATAGAGGAATATCTAGAGCGTTTGCAGCAGCTCTTGCAACAGCTATAGAAACTGCTAAGATTGCGTTTGCACCTAATTTTGATTTATCCTTTGTTCCATCAGCTTTGATCATAGCAGCATCAACAGCATAAATGTCCATTGCGTTCATTCCAATGATCGTGTCAGCTATTGTTGTGTTGATATTTTCAACAGCTTTTGTAACACCTTTTCCTAAGTAACGGTTTTTGTCACCATCTCTTAATTCTAAGGCTTCAAATTCACCTGTTGATGCACCACTTGGAGCAGTTCCTCTTGCAACTGTTCCGTCAATAAGTGTAACTTCTGCTTCAACAGTTGGATTTCCTCTTGAGTCTAGAATTTCTCTTCCAACTACATTTGTTATTTCTAAATCTAACATTAGAAAACCTCCTTATAAATATAAAATTGCATATTTATGCAATAGAAATCATATCACATAATGTTGAAAAATAATAGCTTTTTACATTGATTTATACAAAAAAATTGGATTTTGTGATAAAATTCAGTTGAGGAGGAAGATATGAAATATAAATATGTGCATAGAGTAAAATATTATGAAACTGATAAAATGGGAATTACTCATCATTCTAATTATGTTAGATGGATGGAGGAAGCTAGAGTTAGTGCAATGGATGAGATGGGGTATTCTTTTAAAAAAGTTGAAAATTTAGGATTTGCTTCACCAATGCTTGAATATAATGTTAAAATTATGCATTCTTCAACTTTTGATGATAATGTAGAAGTTGTTGTTTGGATAAGTGAATATAATGGTTTAAAGATGAAATTTGGATATGAAATGTTTTTAAATGATAAGTTAATTGCTAAATGTGAGTCTGTTCATTGTTTTACAAATGTAAAAACCGGTTTTCCTGTTAGATTAAATAAAAGTTGTAAGGAAATTGATGATTTATTTAGAGAGGTTATGGAGTAATGAAATTAAATATTGTTATGGTTGAGCCTGAAATACCACAAAATACAGGCAATATTGCTAGAACTTGTGCAATAATTGGAGCTAAATTACATTTAGTGTATCCTTTAGGTTTTGTTATTGACGATAAAAAACTTAAAAGATCTGGACTTGATTATTGGGATAAGCTTGATATTGAATATCATGATTCTTTGGATGCTTTTTTAAATAAGTATAAGCCTGAAGAAAATAATATGTTTTATGCTACTACTAAAGGTCAACATTGTTATTCTGATGTTGATTATAAGGCTTTTGGTGATAAAGAGATATTTATTTTATTTGGTAAAGAGAGTAAAGGTCTTCCAGAAGATTTACTTCAAAAGTATATTGAAAATACAATTAGGATTCCTATGAGACCTGTACTCAGATCACTTAATTTAGCTAATTCAGTTGCTATAATCGCCTATGAGGTTTTTAGACAATTTGATTTTGATGGGTTACAGGAGATTAGTGATTATTTTGGTGATTGATCTAAATTAGAACTATTATACATTATATGATAGTTTTTCTTGTAAAAAATACATAGTTATGTTAATATAATCTATAGTAACTTTTGTTTTATCAACATTACGACTTGTACTGTTGATTTTGTTTTTCGTAAGGAGGAGAAGGAGGGAATGATGGATCGGGAGATTGCATCATTTATAAATGGTTTAAAGCCAAAGCGAGCTTTGACATTTATAAATAAAATCCGTAGAAAGCTCAATTATATTCTAAAGGAGGAGAACTATTTTGATGGAGTGTTCTTCGACTTCAGAGGGTTGAAGCTTGACTCGAAGGAAGAATTCATAGAGTTTAAGTCTTTTTTGGCTTATTCAGTACTCAATAATTTGTCAATTGAGCAGATTATTGATCTGGCTAAATGCTTGGAAGATAAGGATTTTTGTGAGAAACTTCTATATGGGAGCAGATTTTTTAAGTTCGGAAGTCTTTATAAGGCGGAAGATATGCAGAGAGATGCTGAACTTTTTTATGCTCTCCTTGTAACGGATTTTATTTTCATTAGGAACGATCAGCTTTGATTTAAGGCTGATCATTTTTATGTTAATATTGCTTTAAAATTATTATAAAATATGTTATAATAATTATGTTACTTTAATGGAAATGCATTTTGTTCTAATGAACTGGGAGGAGTAAATGCAAATAAATAAAAAATTCTTAAAGAGTTTATTAAATCTGGATTTGCCAGATTTAATAGATGAGATTAATGAGTCGTTTTATACTCATTCTAAAATTTTATATAATAAATCGTTTGGTACAGAGCAGGAATTATTTTCTTTTGTGAAATTTCTTGCTTATGTAATAAATTTTTCTAAAAAAACTGATTCTGAAATTGTTAAAGAATTGAAGAAGTACAATGGAAAATCAGTTGGTGAAGAATTACCTATGTATCTGATAAATAGGGATTCTTTTTATGAATTTGGAATAGAGTATTTAAAAGAAATGTGTGATTTGGAAGCCTGAGTAGGATTATAATACCTTTAAAGTACACACTAAATAAAAATAACTTTATGTTATAATATTTAGTAGTACTTTGGAGGTATTTTTTATGGGAAAACAAAGAAAA
>JABCPQ020000026.1 GCA_013333035.2 Clostridiales bacterium
AATATAGAGAAAAAAGAAAGGAAGAATATTTTGAAATATTATATATGGATAATTATACTTATCGCACTTGCGATAATATATAGTATACTAGATAGTATTGAAAAAAATATATCAAAAAATAAAAAAATGAAAACATAGAATTAAAAAGAACAAAAATTATTATTAAAACTAAAAAATGGGAGAGAATAACTACAATTTCTATACTAGTAGTATTATTTATTCTTTTTTTATTTATTAGTCTCATTAATAAAACTTTTTATTCTATTTACAGTTTTATTTATTATATAATGCTATTAATAATATATTTATTAAGTTTATTAAATGTTTTATTAAATAAAAAAACAAAAACATCAAATAAACAACTAGTTTTATTAATAAATACTCCTGCGGCAGTTAATTTATTACTTAATACAGCAATTATTAATAAATTAAAAAATATGATATCTATTAATACTATTTTATATTATATTTTTTCGCAAACAATTAAAAATTTTATAATATTATTTTTCTTCATATTAGATATAACTTTAATATTATTAAAACTTAAAACTATGTTACAAAAATTATCAACAAAAAAACAAAAACAAAAACAAGATATAGATGTAGGTATTAATTCATATATATATGTAAATGCAAGAAATAAAAAAGGAATAGCTTTTATTATAAATTATATCAAAGATATATTAATATTTATAAAATTATACTTTATAATGATCATCAAATACTGCTATAACGGTACTATAAAAAAACTAATTATAATAATAAAAATATTATTAATTAAATTAACAAATAATTTTTCCATAAATATAATTATTATCAAAACCTTTAATATTTCAATAATTATATCTTTACTAATTACATATTACAATTTATTAAATCAATATAGGGAAAATGTAATAACTGATTTTTATAGTGTTATTATAACTACAATAATAATACCCATTATTTTAAATATAATCTCAGATTTAAAAGAAAAGTAAAAATAAAATTCAATTATAGAAACAAAAATCGGGTTATAGTGCAAAACTTTCTTTTTTAGAAATATTATGATATAATATCCTTACAACTAAAAAGGAGAGTTTTACCATGTTAGGAAACAAAATAAAATCATATAGAGAAAATAAAAAAATGACTCAAAATGAAGTAGCAAGCATACTAAGTGTAAGCCCTGCAACAATGTCAAAATATGAATCAAATACTCTAGAACCTAGTATTGAATCTTTAAAGAAATTAGCAGAAATATTTGAGATATCAGTTGATGAATTAATAAAAACCGAAGAAAATACATTTGATATTTCAAAAATAAACATATTAGATATATTAAGAGAACAAAAAGATATGAATTTAAAAAGTAATTTATATCACAATACTCAAATTACGTTTGCATATAATACAAACCATATAGAAGGAAGTCAGCTTACAGAAGATCAAACAAGATATATTTATGAAACGAATACTCTATTAACTGAAAAAAACACAATAACCAATTTAGATGATATATTAGAAACAACTAATCATTTTAAATTAGTTGATCATATGCTAAATGTAGCAGATGAAGAACTAACTGAAGAAATGATAAAAAAATTCCATAAGATATTAAAAGAAGGAACATCTGATAGCAATAAAGAGTGGTTTGTAGTAGGAGACTATAAAAAATTACCTAACGAAGTAGGAGGCCTAAAAACTACAAGCCCAAAGAATGTAGAAAGAGATATGAAAAAATTATTAGAATGGTATAAATCTATAAATCAAAAGACCATAAACGATATAATAGAATTTCATGCTAATTTTGAAAAAATTCATCCTTTTCAAGATGGTAATGGAAGAATTGGTCGCATAATTGCATTTAAAGAATGCTTAAAAAATAATATAGTACCATTTATCATTTTAGATAAAGATAAATTATTCTACTACAGAGGATTAAATCAATACCAAACCAATACAGAAAAAGGCTATTTAGTCGATACATGTTTACACGCACAAGATCAATATACTGAAATGATTAAATATTATATTAGAACTAAATAAACTAAACACATGCAAAATAATAGTAATTAAGTATTACTAACTATTTTGCTTTTTATATTGCAATCAATAATATATTTTAAAGAAAAATAATTATATTTAGGGTTACAATAGATATTTCACAGTAATAAAAATATAAAAATATAAAAATATAAAAATATATTTTCTATAATAAAATATTTTTTAAGTTTGAAGATTTAGTAAATAGAAGTAAATATTATATAAAAGATTATAATGATTTTTTAATAAGATAATTAAAAAATCTTAGTCTAAATAATAAATATGCAGAATGAAAGTTAAATAATAGCATAATAGGTAGCTCAATATTAGTTATATCAAGAAAGTGCGACATATGTTTGACAAACCTACAATAAAAATGTTGAAAAAATCAAAAAAATGTTGAAAAATAAAGTTTTAGTGATACAATAAGTTCATAATTGATTATAAGATGAAGGTCAGTTTATATATTACATTAAATTATAATAAACTATGGAAATTAATGATAGACAAAGGAATAAATAAAACACAATTAAGAGAAATGACTGGTATTACAACAAACGAACTTTTCAAAACTTTGTAGAAATGAGACAGTACAAATGGATACATTACTAAAAATATGTAATGTTATGAAATGTGAAACAGATGATATAGTTGAATATTCAGTAGCAGAGGAGGATTAGAAATGGCAAATAATGATTTAAAAAATGCAAATAAAAACAAAAATGATGAGTTTTATACTTCATTAGATGATATAGAAAAAGAAATGAAATATTATAAAGAATATTTTAGAAATAAAACTATTTTTTGCAATTGTGATGATCCTTATGAAAGTAATTTCTTTAAATATTTTGCAATGAATTTTAATGCATTAGGATTAAAAAAGTTAATATCTACTTGTTATGCTGGCTCGGCAATTATTACTGAACAATTATCTTTATTTGATGTAAAAGGTATTGTAGTAAATAAGAGTACAGAAAAAACACCCTATAAAATTGAAATTACAAAAGTACCAGATTCTAATGGAGATGGAGCAATAGACTTATCAGATGTTGAATATTTAATAAAAAATAAAAAGAATGTATTAACAATATTAAAAGGTGATGGTGATTTTAGAAGTGATGAATGTATAAAACTTCTAAAAGATGCAGATATTGTTGTTACAAATCCACCTTTTAGTTTATTTAGATAATATGTTGCTCAATTAATAGAGTACAACAAAAAATTTTTAATAATTGGAAATGTAAATTCAATAACATATAAAGATTTTTTTGCATTATTAAAGGGTAACAATATTTGGATGGGAGCTTCAATTCATTCAGGTGATAGAGAGTTTAGAGTTCCAGATTCTTATCCATTAAATACATCTGGATGCAGAATAGATACTGATGGAAAGAAATATATAAGAGTAAAAGGTGTAAGATGGTGGACAAATCTTGACTATAAGGAAAGACATGAAAATCTTATATTATATAAAACATACAATCCAATTGATTATCCAAACTACGTAAATTATGATGCTATTAATATTGACAAAACAACAGACATACCAAAAGATTATGATGGTACTATGGGAGTTCCAATAACATTTATGGATAAATATAATCCAGAACAATTTAAAATTGTTGCGTTAGGAATTGTAGGAAGTTGTCAATTTAAATCAGAAAGAAAAATGGAAATTTTAGATAAAGACGGAAAAGGAACTGGAAAATATACAATAAATGCAAAAGGAACATTATATAGAAAATTTAATCCAGATGTAGATAAAAAACCTACTTTTCGAGATGTGGAAACAAATGAATTATATTCAAGTATATATGCAAGAATATTAATAGAAAAAATAGGTAGTGAGGAGTAAAGAATATGGAAATAAAATTACATGAAATAACAGTTAGAGAAATTACAAAAAGTTATATCGATAATCAAGAAAATGGTGTAGTAGGATATAATGGTAAATTAGATATAAGACCGCCGTTTCAAAGGGAATTTATTTATAATGAAAAAGAAAGAAATGCAGTTATAGATACTATAAATAAAAACTTCCCATTAAATGTTATGTATTGGAGCAAAAATGGAGATAAATATGAATTATTAGATGGGCAACAAAGAACATTAAGTATATGTCAATATGTTAATGGAGATTTTTCTGTAAATTATAAAGGATTTAATAATTTACCTAAAGATTTACAAGATAAAATATTGGATTATAAATTAATGATATATATATGTGAAGGAACTGCATCAGAAAAGCTAGATTGGTTTAAAATAATAAATATTGCAGGAGAAAAATTAACCGACCAAGAATTAAGAAATTCACAATATACAGGAACATGGTTACATGATGCTAAAAGACATTTTAGTAAGAATGGATGCCCAGCATATCAAATAGCAGAGAAATATTTAACAGGTGTAGCGATAAGACAGGATTATCTAGAAACAGCATTAAAATGGATATCAAGTAGAGATGGGATAGAAGTAGAAGAATATATGAGAATACACCAAAGTGATGCTGATGCTAACGAATTATGGATGTATTTCCAGTCAGTCATAGATTGGATTAATAGATTATTCCCTAAATATAGAAAAGAGATGAAGGGAATAGACTGGGGAACATTATATAATGAATTTAAAGACCAAACATACAATTCAGCAAAATTAGAAGAACAGATTGTTAGTTTAATGACTGATGATGATGTAACAAGCAAAAAAGGGATATACTTATATTTAATAACAGGAAAAGAAAAGTATCTAAGCATAAGAGCTTTTACGGATAATCAAAAAAGAGAAGCATATGAAAGACAAAAAGGAATATGTTCAAATTGTAAAGAACATTTTGAAATAGAAGAAATGGAAGCTGACCATATAACTCCTTGGCATGATGGTGGAAAAACTACATCAGATAATTGTCAAATGCTTTGTAGAGAATGCAATAGAAGAAAATCTGGAATATAAAATAAATAGTAAATTGAGAAGAAATGATTAAATGTTAGAAAAATTCTTAGATTTTAATGAATTTATAAGTATGATTGAAATGAGAAGAAATAATGCTTATAAAAAGTAAATGAAAAATTAATAAGTTTATATTAGGATTTTGGCAAGTATATAAGCGAAAAAGTAAATGATAATGAGTGGGACGAAAAAATTGTTAACAAATTAGCAGGATTTATGAAAAAGAATAAATATCCGAGCATCTGATTATAGATTTGAAGATAAGAAAAAATATTATCAAGGATACACCAACCAAAGAGGAACAATTAAAGAAGCAACAGAAAACGAAGAGCTAAAACAATTAGCAACTTTACATCAAGACTTCACAGAAAAAGATATCCTAGAACGTAACACTAAAATCATAAATACTTTTATTAATTATCTTGATGAAAACAATTTAATAAAATAACTATATAATCTTTAGACTATGCTACTATTGCATAGTCTTTTTTTTATAAAATTAAACATTGATATCCGCTTCAAATAATATTCAATTTTAATATTAAAAACCAATAAATATTTCTAAATATAAAAATACGCATATACATTGAGCGTTTACACATATTTATTGACAGTATTTTTTCCTTCTAATATAATAAAATTCAAGGAGGTATATATGTCTAAACAAAAAATTAATCGATTTGTCGGATCTATTGGAGCTTTTATTGGAATCCTTGTTTTTATTGCATATATTCCACAAATTATCGCTAACTTACAAGAAAGAAAAGCTCAACCATTCCAACCACTATTCGCAGCAACTTCTTGTTTAATTTGGGTAATCTATGGTTGGACAAAAGAACCTAAAAAAGACTGGATCCTCATCATTCCCAATGCAACTGGAGTGATATTAGGCGGTTTAACTTTTCTTACTTCTTTATAAAAATGTTATTTATCAAATGTGGAGTGGGTTGATTTTCAACCCACTCTTTATGTAAAAATACACATAATATAGGTTTACAATAGATATGTCACAGTCATAAAAAAGATCAAATTATATATGAATAGGAGGTTAAGTTTATGAGTACATTTAACTTAATAAATGCATCATCTATTAATCAAGAAGTAGATGCTATCGTAAATGCTGCTAATAAATATTTAATGTCAGGTGGTGGAGTATGTGGTGCTATTTTTAGAAAAGCAGGTTATGTTGAATTAGGTGAAGTTTGCAAAAAAATAAAAACACCTCTAAATGATGGCGAAGCTATTATTACTCCTGCATTTAATATAAATAATTGTAGGTATATTATTCATGCCGTAGGACCAAATTTTGGACAGAAAAAAGATGCTTTTGATGATTTATTCAATGCTTATTATAATTCTTTAATTGTATTAAAAGAAAATAACCTACATAGCATATCTTTTCCACTAATTAGTTCTGGAATATTTGGTGGTAATCTAGAAAATCCAGTGGGAATATCAACTAAACAATGTAAGAAAGCATACGATAAATTTATAAAGGATTTTTCTAATTATGATATTGATGTATTATTATGTGCTTTTTCTAAAGAAGAATATGATAAAGCAAGAGGTGAAATAAATGAAGAATATACCAAAACCAAATAAAAAAGTAATAAAAGAATATTTATATAAATGGGATCATTTAGAAGAACATTATATATGGCAAGAAAGTAGTTTAGATAAATTATTTCATGAAGATTATAAATATAATACGGATTTAAATGAAATATTAATTAAATGTAGTTGCCTAAATGATTTTTATAGTACAAATATTTTTTTAATATACCCCGTTGCTAAAAAAATATTTAATTTACAAATAGATAAAAGATTAAAAGATGGAGACCCTTCACTTGTAAATGATATAGCAGATATCGAAATAGCAGGAAAAAAGAAATATTTTTATTCATTTGCATCAAAATTTTGTAGCCATCACAATGCTTTGAAATTTCCTATTTATGACTATTTTGTTGAAACTATGCTATGGCATTTTCAAGAAACAGATAAATTTTCAAAATTTAAAAGAAAAAATCTAAGAGATTATACATTTTTTAAAAAGGTTTTATATGATTTTCAAAAGTTTTATGATATTGAAGAATTTACTTTGAGAGATATTGATAAATATTTATGGATTGCTGGAAAAGAGTATTTTCCAAAGAATTATAAAAAATAAAAATAATTATATTAGCAAGATATTATAGCAATTCTTACTAATGAACAGGAATTGCCAGAAAAGTATAAAGATCACTATTTGAATAGAAAATATAAGCGGATTTAGGAAATGTCATATACAACCTGATTAGTTTTTGATTTATAAAATCGACAAAGGTAAATTCCATTAAAAACCAAGAAATGCTGCTTACAGAATTTGATTATGATATAAATATTAATATAAAAGGAGGGAAGAAAAATGAATTGGAATCAAATGTTGCCAGAGTTAGATGTTTTTAATCTAGAAGATAGTTTATACTTTTATATAGATTTGATTGGATTTCATATAGTGTATGATAGAAAAGAAGATAAATTTGCTTTTTTGCAACTTGAAGATGTACAGATTATGATACAACAGATAGATGAGGAAAATAATAAATGGGAAACTGGAAAATTGGAATATCCACTAGGAGTAGGCATTAATTTTCAAATAGATGTAACTAATATAGATGAAATATATAATAGACTAAAAAAATCAAATTACAAAATATTTGTAGAGATGGAAGAACATTGGTATAGAAAAGAAAATATTTTGATGGGATGTAGAGAGTTTTTAGTACAAGATCCAAATGGATATTTATTAAGATTTAGTCAAGATTTAGAAGACATAAAAGTACCAGAATTAAATGCAAAAACTATCAAAGCTATTGAAGATGCAGAAAAAGGGAATAGAGTTAAGCAAAGGATATACTAATTTAAATGAAATGTGGAAAGATTTAGAGAAATAAGATTGATAAATTTGCCAATCGTAAAATATACTAATTTATTTGAAATAGAACAGGTTCTCATTCAGAGTTATTATAGAACCTAAATTCTAATAAAAAATCATTAAAATTTTATACTATTTTTTAAAATAATAAACGTAATGGGAAAATTCAAAAAATATGATAAAGTACAAGTAAAAAAATATAAAAGAAATACACAAGTTTTCTAAAAATTAGTATACAAAAAAGTAATAGGAGGTATTTGATATGAGCAAATATACAGATGAAGATATTAGAAAGAAAACGAAAATAACATGTCAAATTGCAGGAGATTATTTAGGGATTTCAGCTAACGCAGTTTCAATTGGTATGAGAAATAATTTATTACCAATAGGTTTTGCAGTTCATAATGAAGAAAATGATAGGGCTTTTTCAGAAAGTTGGTCATACTATATAGTTGCTGAGAGATTAATTGCATATAAATATGGAAAAATATCTGAAATAAGAGTCCAAAACATTGAAAATAATTTAGAAACAATAATAAAAGAATTTGAATCAATGAAAAATGAATTACTTTTTATATTAAGCGAAAACGCAGAACAAGAGAATTAGAGCTATATGAGTATGCGTTTTCGCTAGGAAAGTATAAAAATAAAGAAAAGAAATATGAGGGAAAGGAAGATACTTATGGCTAATTTGTCTATGAAATTTGAAAGAGAAAAACTTTATGATGAAATTTGGGATATTTCATTAACAGGTGTTTCTAAAAAATATGGACTAAATTATGCAAAATTGGTACAAGTGTGTAAAGAAAATAATATTCCATATCCATCTTCAGCATATTGGACTAAAAAGAATATGGGATTAGATTACACGAGAGAAATTATTGAATTGCCAGAAGCAGAAGAAAAAGAAATTGAAGTTCTCTTAAAAAATACAGAATTATTAATTGATAAAAAAGTAAGTGATAAAGACAAATTTATTAAAAAATTCAATTTTTTAAATTTCTTAGAAGAAGATGAAAAAAAGAATGTAGCTGAAGTTATTTATGATTTAAGCGTAGATAAATATAGAAAAAATCATAAAGTAATTATTGAATATAAGGATAAGACAAAGGAAGAACGAAGAAAAGAAAGAGAAGCTAATTATTTTAATCCTTATTATAATATTAATAATTATGTAGAAAAAGGATATTTTGCTAATGTATCAAAAACACAAAAAGATAGATGTATGAAGATATTAAGTGCAATTTATTTTGCAATAGAAGAATTAGGCGGACAAGTAAATAATAATTTTTTACTATATGTCCGTGATGAAAATGTAACTATAGAAATAGAAGAGTTACAAGATACAGTCATACATGAATTAACCAAAGAAGAGGCAAAAAAAATATTAGAATATGAAGAGTCTCAAAAGAGACATACATATGGATATAAGCCTAATATACGAAAGTATGATTATGTTTATAATGGTAAATTGAAAATAAAATGTGGAGATAAAAAATATATCAGAGAAACTGATAAAATAAAATTAGAAGATAAATTAGGAGATATAATTATAAAATTATATGAACAATCTGAAGAAATAAAAAATGAAAGACTTGAAAGAGAAAAAATTGCAAGGAAACGAAGAGAAGAGGAAGAAAGAAAAGAAAAAATCAGAAATGCTAAAAATAGTGAAGTACAAAAAATTAAAGAATTGATTAATTGTGCAGAGGATTATAAAATAGCATGTGAAATAAGGAACTATATTGATGCAGTTTCTAAAAAAGAAATTCTAACAGATGAAATAAAAGAATGGATTAAATGGGCTAATAAAAAAGCAAATTGGTTTGATCCTACTATTGATGAAGAAGATGAACTCCTTGGAAAAAGAGAACACACAAAATCTATGGAAGATAAAAATAATAAATTAAATAAATATGGTTCATATTATGATTGGTACTAAAAGTAATAATTAGGGGAAATAAAATGTTAGAAGAATTTATTAAGCAAATTGATTAACAAATAAAAATAGCTAGGTTATGAAAAAGGAGAAAAAAATCATGATAAAGAGTAATGAATTATATGGTGTTAATGAGAGAATAAATGATGTTTTAAAAATAACTAATTATTATAATTATGAAGATTTAATTAAAGCGATATTCTGTATTAATATATGTATTAAAAACAGATCAGCATTATCCTCTCAAATGACACTAAATTTAAGCTTACTAGAATATAAAAAGTATGGAAATTTAAGGATAAATAGTTATGATGAATTTAAAGATATTTTCAATAAAATTAAAAATATTTTACAGACAACTTGTTTTGACGATTATATTATTGAAGATTTTGGAGAGGTAAAATATAAATATAGAGATAAATATTACAAAGTAATTATAGGAACAGGACACAATTTAGTTTATGGACAACTTTTTTGTTTAGAAAGCTTAGCTAAAAGAATAAAGAAAGAAAATGAATTAGAGGAGATATTTAATTATAATTCAAATATAATAAAATATTTCGAAGAATTTAATAAAAGTGATGAAAAAAGAGAAATAAAATTTGAAATTCCTAGTGAAATACTATTTAACAAAGTGCGAAATTTTTTTGATACTGAGTTGAAAAAAATAAATTTAGATAAAATAAAAGAAATATTTGAAAATGAAAATGCACCTGTAGAAAAAAGATATTTTGTAAAAAATGATAATAATATTTATCCATTATACAATACAGCTATTTTAGTAGATTTATTTGATATATGGTATAAACAATTAAGTGATAATGATAAAAAAAATTTAGCCGATATTTCAATCTGTAGAGTTCTTTATGATATTAGTATTTTAGACCAAGGAGATCAACCAAACATAATATACCCAGTATCACTAATTGACAATGGAAGTTTTAAATCGAAATATATTTATACATTTGTAATAAAATGTAATAATGGTGCTATTATTGGAATTAATAGAGAACAATTTGAGAATGAAATGGAATTAGATAAAGAAATAAATATGATACTACAATATCATAAAAATAACAAACTAAACTTAGGTGAAATAGTTAAAAGAAATGGCAATGAATATAGCTTAGGCGTAACTATAACTAAGGAATGTGATTTACATTTTATTTTGTATGATAGTTTTGTGAATATTTCAGAAATTTATCAAATATTTACTGAAAGAGACAAAAAATATTATGAATGTTCAGCATTAGATTTAATATATATGTTATTATTTATGGAAGATCAAGATGAACTTTTAAAATATATATCTGAAAAAAACGATGGTGACTACGAGCAAATACTTGGATTTGGAGGAGATTCCAGTAGATTTTTAATGTGGAAAGATTATGGACATATGCTTGTCCAAGGGGCATTGCAATATGGAATGATAGATATAGGGTATACAGAAGAAAACGACTATGTATTAGATTATTTTAAAAATACGTTAAAAGATTTTCCTTTTGATTGTAAAGATGATTTTCTATTTATAAGCCCATTTATTTGGCAAATAAAAGAATTTGAAAACAAGAAAATCCAATATGTGAATAAAATAAAAAAGAATTTTGGTGGAATTCTCATTAAATTAGATAATGGAGGTGCAGTATTTTTTGTGCATAATGCTGAATTTTATGAGAAAGAAGAACTTAAAGAAGAATACTTTAATAGAATTCACTTAATTAATGATTTAAATTTAAGAAAAATAAAAAGAATAAAAGAAATATTAAGTGAATCTAAAAAACTAAAAAATAGATTAATAAAAATTATGTTTATGCCATCAAATTACGGAAAAAAAGCTAGAATAAAAATGGAAGATGATAGAAAGTATGTTTATAGCGATTTATATGAAGAATCTAATACAATACATATAAGGTATATGGTAAATTATTCAGAATTGCAAAAAGATATAATGAATTCTGAAAATAGAATTGTAGAAAATCAATACTATAAAGAGCTACTTAAACCATTAAATCAATCATATAAAGTTGAATACGAGAAAATATGCAAAGTATTGGACAATGAAAATGATTTAAAAAAAGAAGTTGATGTGTTTACTATTGAAATAGATTATATTTATAATATGAGTTTTGAATTGTATAATGTAAAAGAAATAGATTATTTAAATGCAAAAAAAGAAATATCTAAAATATGTTTAGAAAGCAATATAAAACCTGGAGAATACTTTGGCAAGGAAGCTAATAAAGTAATAAGAAATATGCAACAAAAATTAATAGAACATTTTGAAAATAGGATAAAACAATTTGACAGAACTGATATTCATAAAAAATTAACTGAAATTTGTGCTAATACATATAACAGTATAAATGTACATAAAAAGAGATTTTATTCTTTTAATAATATAGATGAAGCAGTATTAAATGAAGTGCAATTAAAAACTATTAAAGATAGAGAACAAGAAAAATATAATCTAAGAGTTATTTTATATTTTATTGAAAGTAACCTATTTTTAGAAAGAGAAGTTAAAAGAGAAATTACTCAAGAAGAGTTAAATGAATTATTGGCATTTTCAAATTGGCTTGTTGTTTTAAGCAATAATGCAGATATATGCTATTTTACAGATAATGAAGCTCACATTAATGTGAATCTTGATTATGTAGTCGATACATTTGTTGAAGATAACAATAACCAAAAAATAAATGAATTTAATATGAGAATGTATTCTAATAGCGGTTATACTATAAAAGGTGATGAAACTGATATGAAATATTTAGAAAAAACAAAAGAAGCATTTCATATTGATACATCAATAGAATTGATAAACTTATTTGATGTATGTTTTTATTTTCAAAGACATGCAATAGAGGATAATAAATGTATAAAAATTAGAGATAATGTATATTCAATAAGTGAAGTTAATTTGATTGATGACATTCAAGCATATATTAAAAAAACCAGCAATGAAGTAGTTAGTGAAGATTCGATAAAGAAAGCAATAGCATTTTTAACAATAGATGTATCTAAACTAAAAAGTATAAAAGATAAATCTGATTATTATTTGCCAATTGGAGAGAGAAGAAAAAGAGATAATAGGTTTGATATTAAACCCTTGCTTAATGAAAACGGAAATATTATTTTTTCTCCAGTCATAGTCAGTAATGTAAAAGAACAGTGGAAAAATGGATTATTTGATAATAATTTACCATATGAAATAGGATTAGACAATACAGTAAAAAGTTTGGTTGATTGGAAAAAAAGATACGAAAAAGAAATAGTTTATGATATACAAAAAATATTTCAAGATAAAGGAATTAGTTTCGTAAAAACTAATGTTGAATTGCATAAGATAGATAAAAAAGGAGGACATCCTTTAGAATTAGGAGATTATGATATATTAGCAATAGATGACAGCAAATTAAATATATGGATAATTGAAAGTAAGGTATTAAAAAAAGTAGGAAGTTTTTTTGAAATGTATAATCAACAAAGAAGATTCTTTTTAGAACATAAGGATGATGAGGATTTTCAAAGAAGAATTGATTATATAGAAAAAAATTATAAAAAAATTTTAAAAGCACTTAAATTTGATACTAGTAATAATTATAAAATATTACCTTATATGGTTATGAACAAGGTTATGGAATCAAGATATAAAAAAATAAAATTTCCAATTATTTCAATAGGAGAATTGGAAAAAATAATAAAAGATGAAAATAATTGATTCATGCTATTTATTAATGAAAAGAGTGAAAAGTTTAAGTGAAAATTAAATTTCATAGTATTTTTTGATATGTAATTAATAGTACAAAATAAAGTATATTTAAAAAATTGTTTTTAAAGTGCAATTTTTATGTCTTAAAGTGCAAAAATTGCACTTTAAGCGTTGATATTAGATTCAATAACTGATATAATATACATGTAGGAGGTATTTCTAATGGATAAAAAAGAAGATTGGAATTTAGAATTATCAGAATATATTAAACAAGGTGAACCTAACAGAGTAGAAAAAACCAAAACATGGGAAACAGCAATAGGATTACAAGATGTAGATGGATTAAAACCTTCAAAATATTTAATAAAAACCGCTAAAGAACATATTGAAGGAAATATAGATATTAAAGAAGTAAAAACAAGAATAGCTGAATATTATGAAATCCAAGGTAGCAGAAAAAACTTTGAGAAAGAAAACGAGGAAGCAGATAAAGTTGCTGTAAGAATTACAGAAATTTTAAGTGAAAAAGCATTTAATTTTTCTCCAACGGAGTTATTAAATATTCATAAGAGACTATTTAAAGACATATTCGATGGAGCGTGAGTGTATAGAGATTATAATATTACAAAAAAAGAATGGGTATTAAATGGAGATACAGTAACATATGCATCATTTCAAAGTATAAAAGAGACATTAGAATATGATTTTGAACAAGAAAAGAATTTTTCATATAAAGGATTAAGCTTAGATGAATCTATAAAACATTTATGTTCTTTTACTGCAAATATATGGCAGATACATCCATTTTGCGAGGGAAATACAAGAACAACAGCTGTGTTTATTATTAAATATTTGAAAACTTTTGGATTTGATATTAATGACGAAGTATTTGCTGATAATTCATGGTATTTTAGAAATTCGTTAGTAAGAGCTAATTATACAAATTTTCAAGAGAATATATTTGAAGATACTTCATTTTTAGAGAAGTTTTTTTATAATTTACTAACAAATAGTAAATATAAATTAAAGAATAGATATACACATATAAATAATATTCAAAGTGCAAATGAAAATAATTTAAAGTGCAAAAATTGCACTTTAAAAGAACAAGCAATAATAAACATATTAAAAGTAAATCCAGCAACAACACAAGAAGAAATAGCAGTGCAAATTAATAAATCTATAAGAACTGTTAAAACATATATGGCAACAATGCAAGAAAAAGGATTAATAGAAAGAAAAAACAGCAAGAAAAATGGAGAATGGAAAGTAAATGTATAATCATATAATATTATAAAAAGGCGAGAAATAATCTCGCCTTCAATTATTCATTTACACATCTCCCAAATTATGGTATAATTACATCAGTAAGCAATAGATATATTAATAGCTTACAGTTACTATTAACTGGAGGTTGTTAATACCTCCTTAGTTTCAGCCTCAATAGGCAAGGGAGAGAAACATGAAGGATTTCTTTCGAAAAGACAATTTCAGTCTTTTCAACAAGTTCTTAGGAACCTTTGAAGAAGCTATAAAGATTATCGATAAAATGGATGAAGAAGATGAAATCAATGATTCATTAGGATCATTGATGGGAGATGCATTTATGCAAGAAGACAATTTTGATCTGAAGAAAAGCATCATCGCCTCGCTACTCTTCGTTTTAATTTGTTGCTCCTTAATTTTCTTCTATGCACTTTTCGGGTGCATAATTTTATCAATCTTTTAAAAAAGTCCCAATTGGGACTTTTCTTTTTATCTATATAAACATTACAGAACATTAAATAATTACTCAAACAACTCTTTATAAATTTCATCAATATCTAAACCAATATCAATTATTTTTTTACTAATAGGATGTATAAAACATACACGATTTGACTGTAAAGCTTGATGATTCATCAAATCTGGTTTAAACTTTTCAAAATCACAGTTATCAACATCAACACAATCACATCCATATAAGCTATCCCCAAGAAGCGGATGCCCAATATAAGCAAAATGAACTCTAATTTGATGAGTTCTACCTGTAAGCAATCTGCACTTAACCAAACTAATATCAAGTTCAGGATTATAGTTCAATCTCACATAGTTAGTAATAGCATTCTCACCACGGACCAAATCAACACATCTTTCGATAATACTACCGTCCTTACGAGCAATAGGGAAGTCGATCGCTCCAGAAGAATCAACCAATCCTCGAGCAATAGCAATATATTCTTTAATAAAAGAATTATCATTCATCTGTTTAATCAAACACTCCTGAATATACTCACATTTAGCAATAACAACTAAACCAGTAGTATCCTTATCAATTCTATTTACAAGTCTAACAGTTTTATTCAAACCAATCTTATCAAAATAAGCCCTAATACCATTAGATAAACTAATATCATAATGATTAAGAGAAGGGTGGACGGGCAAATTAGCACCTTTATTAACAATCAATAGCCAATCATCCTCATAAACAATTTCAAATTTAATATCAGGATTAGAAACAATATTATTATAATTATCATCATCATAGCTAAAATCAACTTCAACAACATCATTAACATTTAATTCTTTATAATAAATAGCATGTTCACCATTAACAAAAACATGTTTATTTTTAATCTTATTAAACAATCTCGAAGAAATATTCAATTCATCTTTCAAAATCGAACGCAAGTTTTTATTATCTCCAACTATGTATTTTAACAACATTATAAAAAACCTCCAATGTATAAATATTATAACAAAATTCTTGTACTTTTACGACTAATTAGATATAATGAAGCTAATAATTTTTGTATAAAATAAAATATAAATTTTATATTAAATGTAGAGGAGAACTATATGGAATTCATTGATAAAATGAAAGCACAAGCTCACCAAAATATAAAAACAATAATTCTACCAGAAGTAGAAGATATAAGAATATTACAAGCAACAGATAAAATCTTAAAAGAAGGATTTGCAAAAATCATGCTTTTAGGAAATAGGGAAGAGTTATTAAAAAGAGCCGAAGACAACAATATAGATATCAAAAATGCACAATTTTATGATATAAACGAATCAGAAAATGCCAGATACTATATTGAAGAATTATATAAATTGCGTAAAGATAAGGGAATGACTTTAGAAGAAGCGGAAGAATTAATAAAAACTAACTCTAGATATTTAGCAACAATGATGGTTAAGCTAGGGGATGCAGATGGATATGTTTCAGGAGCAAGTCATTCAACATCGGATACATTTAAACCAGTGTTAAAAATTATTAAAGGAGCAGGGGATATCAAAACAATTTCATCATTCTTTGTAATGGATTGTCCAGATAAAAACTTTGGAGAAGATGGCATATTCATATTTTCAGACAGTGGAATGAATGAAAATCCAACAGCAGAAGCCTTAGCAGACATAGCAAGAGCATCTGGAAACTCTTTTAGAGAATTAATTAACAAAGAACCAAGAGTTGCAATGTTATCATATTCAACAAAAGGAAGTGCCAAATCAGAACTAACAGACAAAGTAGTACAAGCAACAAAATTAGTTAATGAAAAAAATCCAGAGCTATTATGTGATGGAGAAATGCAATTAGATGCAGCAATCGTACCAGAAGTAGCAGCAATGAAAGCACCATCAAGCCCAGTAGCAGGAAAAGCAAATGTATTAATATTCCCAGATTTAAATTCAGGAAATATAGCATATAAATTAGTACAACGTTTAGGCCATGCAAAAGCCTATGGACCATTATGCCAAGGATTAGCAAGACCAGTAAACGATTTATCAAGAGGATGCTCTGTAGACGATATTGTTGGTGTTGTAGCAATAACATGTGTGCAAGCCATAAATATATAATTTTTTATAGAAAGGAACTTATGTATGAACATTTTAATTTTAAATTCAGGAAGTTCATCATTGAAGTATCAATTGATTAACACTCAAACAGACATGATATTAGCAAAAGGAAATTTCGAAAGAATTGGTCAACAAGATTCATTTTTAACACATAAATTAGGATCAGAAAAACATAAATTTGAATTACCAGCACCAAACCACGAAATGGCATTAAATATCATTTTAGGAAAACTAACATCAAGAACTTATGGAGTAATATCAGGAATCGATAAAATCGATGCCATCGGACACCGTATTGTTCACGGAGGTGATAAATTCGTATCATCATGCCTAATTACAGAAGAAGTAATCAAAGAAATAGAAGATTGTATACCACTTGCACCTTTGCATAACCCAGCAGCTGTTGCAGGAATAAGAGCATGCCAAGATATTTTAGTAGGAAAACCAAATGTAGCAGCATTTGATACAGCATTCCACCAAACAATGAAACCAGAACAATATTTATATCCAATCCCATATAAATATTACGAAAAATACAAAATCAGAAAATATGGATTCCACGGAATCTCACACGATTATGTATCATCACGTGTTGCATCATTAAAAGGAACAACAAGGGATAAATTAAGAATAGTAAACTGCCATTTAGGACAAGGAGCAAGTATCTGTGCTATAAAAAACGGAGAATCAGTTGATACCTCAATGGGATTCACACCAGTAGCAGGCTTTTGCATGGGCACAAGATCAGGCGATTTAGATCCATCAATAGTAACTTTCTTAAATAAAAAGGAAAATATATCACCTGATGAAATTGAAAGAATTTTAAACTATGAATCAGGAATATTCGGAGTATCAGGAGCATCAGTAGACTTTAGAGATGTTGAAAATGAAGCATTACTAGGAGACCATAGATCACAATTAGCAATGAATATTTTCTTAACACAAGTAGCACAAACAATCGCATCATATATCGTAACAATGGGAGGTATTGATGTACTTACATTCACAGCAGGAGTTGGTGAAAAAGGTTTTGAAGACCGTGAAGAAATATGCAAAAAACTAGCATTCCTAGGTCTAAAACTAGACATAGAAAAAAATAAAAGCAAAAACATTGAAGACAGAATATCATTAGAAGATTCAAAAATAGATGTATGGGTTGTACCAACAAACGAAGAATTAATGATTGCAAGAGACACAGAAAAAATCGTTAATGAATCAAAAACAATATAAAAAAGGAGTAAAAAATGAAAGTATTAGTAATTAATTGTGGAAGTTCATCATTAAAATACCAATTAATAAACATGGAAGATGAATCAGTAATCTGTTCAGGAAGATATGAGAGAATAGGAGAAGCATCATTCCTAACACATAAAATAAATGGAGAAAAAATAGTATTACAACATCCAGTATCAAACCATAAAGAAGCTTTAGATTTTTCAATCAAGCAATTATTAAATCCAGAATATCCAGCAATATCTTCATTAGAAGAAATTAATGCAATCGGACACAGAATGGCACATGGAGGAAATTTCAAAGAATCAGTACTAGTAACGGACGAAGTAATTGAAGAATTACAATCAACATTAGAATTAGCTCCATCACATAACCCAGCAGCATTAATGGGAATCAGTGCATGTCAAAACTTAATGCCAGGAAAGCCAAACACAATCACATTTGACACAGCATTCCATCAAACAATCCCAGAAGAAAGATACATTTACCCAATACCATATAAATACTTTGAAAAATACAAAATAAGAAGATATGGCTTCCATGGAACATCACATTACTTCGTATCAAGAAGAATCGCTGAAATCCTAGGAAAACCAGTAGAAGAATTAAAAATCGTAAACTGTCATATTGGACAAGGCGCAAGTATTTGTGCAATCCAAAATGGAAAATCAGTTGATACATCAATGGGATTAACACCAGTAGCAGGAATTCCAATGTGCTCAAGATCAGGTGATTTAGACCCATCGGTAGTAACCTTTTTAATGAAAAAAGAAAATTTAACAGCAGACCAAATGGATAAAATCCTAAACAATGAATCAGGAATCTTAGGAATCTGTGGCGTATCAAACGATATTAGAGATGTTGAAGCAGCTGTTGATGAGGGAAATAAACAAGCAGATTTAGCACTAGAACATTATAAATACAAAATAGCACAATTTATTGCAAAATATGCAGTATCAATGCAAGGAATTGACGTGATTACATTCACAGCAGGTGTTGGAGAAAATCAAAAACGTATCAGAGCAGGAATCATAAAATATCTAGAATTTATGGGAATAAAATTAGATTCAAAGAGAAATGAAACACGTGAAGAAGCTTTAATCTCTTCAGATGACTCAACCATACCAGTATGGGTTGTACCAACAAACGAAGAATTAGTAATAGCAAGAGATACTTTAAGATTAGTTACAAAATAATAAGAGGTAAAGATGAAAAAAAGCAAAAAAGTAAATAAAAATTCATTAAAAAACTTATATAATGAATTAAACCATTCATATAATAGCCAAATCGTTGATGTAATATCAAAAACAAAAATAACTTCAAACATAGGCAACTTCTTAATGAAATATAAAACAGCTACTATAATACTAACAATAGTTTATATAGCATTAGTAATATTCGCGTTTCATCAATCACCAAAATTAATTTTATATTCAATACTATTAGCAGTTTTCTTAATAGTTTTAATGACAATCAATTCAACTTACAAACTAGAACTATTGGACAAAGGATTAAACTTAACACAACTAGCCACAAAAGAATTAATACCTTATGAAGAATTATTCACAATAACACTCCTAAAAAGCACAAATAGATTATTTTTAATCCCAATAAACATATACAAAATGATAATAGTAACAACAAAAGATGAAACAATAAGAACAATTGAATTACCAATAATAATGTTAAGGCCAAAACAATTAAGAGACTTTATGAATTCATTTGAATTTGAAATAGACGAAAAAGAAGAAGAAAAAACACAAGAAGAACTAGACAAAAGAGAAAAAAGAATTCTAAGAATATTTATAGCAATAGTTATAATAATACTAGTTATATCACTAATCACAGGAATCGCAATAATGCTTAAGAGGAAATAATTAATGAACAAAAAATTAATAACTTTAATAATAATTGTAACCTCAATCATATTGTTTTTAATAACATTTATAAATCAAGAAAAAATGTCAAAAAAATATGATGAAGAAAGTTCACAATACACTCAACAAATAGAAAATGCACAAACAGCTCAAAACAAATTAAAATCAACATCATCAAGCTTAAATACACTAAATTATATCGAAGACACAGCAAGAAATAAACTTGATATGTATTTACCAAATGAACGAGTATATGTAGACATAGACAACTAAACAAAAAAACAAGGAGATTTTATGGAAGACAATGAAGAAATAATCAATTCTTTAGATGAAGAAATAACATCTCCTTCTTCATCCCAAGAAGCAAAACAAAAAAGGGTAGAAGAAGGATTAGAATTAGATACAAATGATCGTATAGGAGAAGGCGTACTAGAAATATTACCAGATGGATATGGTTTCTTAAGAGGACAAAATTATTTATCAACACCTGATGATATATATATATCACCAACTCAAATAAAAAGATTTCATTTAGACAATGGTGATAAAGTCAGAGGAATTGCAAGAAATCCAAAAGAAGGGGAAAGATACCCAGCATTGATTTATGTGGCCAAAATCAATGACGATACACCTGAAAACGCCTATAAAAGAAAACATTTTGACGATTTAATTCCAATCTACCCAAACGAACGCCTAAAAATGGAAACAAAACAAGATGATTATGCAACAAGAATGATTGATTTAATCTGTCCAATAGGAAAAGGGCAAAGAGGAATGATTGTAGCCCCACCAAAAGTAGGAAAAACAACCCTATTAAAGAAAATTGCAAACAGCATAACAACAAACAACCCAGAAGTCGAATTAATTGTACTATTAATCGATGAAAGACCAGAAGAAGTTACAGACATGCGCCGTTCAATCAAAGGAGATGTAATTTATTCAACATTTGATGAGTTCTCAGAACACCATGTAAAAGTAGCAGAAATGGTACTAGAAAGAGCTAAAAGATTAGCCGAACAAGACAAAGATGTAGTAATCCTACTAGACAGTATAACAAGACTAGCAAGAGCCTACAACCTAACAATACCAACCTCCGGCAGAACATTATCAGGTGGTTTAGATCCAGCAGCACTACACTATCCAAAAAAATTCTTTGGAGCAGCACGTAACATAGAAAATGGAGGAAGTTTAACAATTTTAGCAACAGCTCTAATCGACACTGGAAGTCGTATGGATGAAGTAATATTTGAGGAATTCAAAGGCACAGGAAACATGGAAATAGTCCTAAATAGATCATTATCAGAAAAACGCATATTTCCAGCAATTGATATCGCAAAATCAGGAACTCGCCGTGAAGATTTATTATATTCAAAATCTGAACTTGAAACAATTTTTGCACTTCGTAAATCAATTACCCAAATCAGCCAACCAGAATTCATCGAAAACTTAATTTCACAAATGCAAATTACAAAAAATAATAATGAATTAATAAAAAAATTAAAAGACATTTTAAAATAAATTTCTACAAATATAATAAAGAGGGAGGGACCAAAATTAGTCCCAGCCCTCAAATTTTTCTTATTTTAAAAGTTGAACAGATTAATTTTAATCAAATAAAGGAGTGTGCGGAAGAAAAGCCTATAAATGTTTATATAGCTGAACACCAACTTGAAACTTTTAAGAAATTTGAATGCGGAAACATTCTAACTTATTATTAGCAAAAGGAAATAATAAAAATTATTTACTTGAAACATCAGTAAAAAATTGAACTTGCTCATACAATTATAACGCCATACTACATTAAAAAAACTAAAGGATATTACTTTTTGATAGAAAATAAAATTAATGGCAAGAGAGTAGTGTATGCACCTTGCGAGTATCAAGAACTAAAGGCATATGATGATGTAAGAGGAATTGATGTATTTACAGCTAATAAATGGATCGTATATAATATTTAGACAAAAAAGATAAGGACATGTTATAATAAAAATAGAGGAACAAACATGTCAAGAAAAGAAAGAAGAAAATTTACAGAAGAATTTAAATTACAAATGGTACAATTATATAATAATGGTAAAGCACCATCAGAAATAGTAAAAGAATATGATTTAACCAGATCAGCTCTAATGAATTGGATACAAAAATATAATAAAACGGGTTCATTTAAAGAAAGCGATAATATAAGTGAAGAAGAAAAAGAATTAAAAAAATTAAAAAAAAAAGTTTAGCAATTAAGAATGGAAAATGATATTTTAAAACAAGCAGTGCTGATAATGGAACGAAAATAGAAGTAATATAAAAAAACAGAAAAAAGTACCATATCAGCGCTATGTGTAAAATATTAAAAATCTCACGTTCGTTATTTATTATAAAAAAAGATGAAAAATAATAATATAGAATTAGAAAACAAAATAAAACAAATATTAAAAGAAAGTCGAAACAATTATGGTTTAAGAAAAATAAAAGTAGAATTAAAGAAAAAAGGATATAATTTAAGCATTAGAAAAATAAGAAAAATCATGAAAGCAAATAATTTAGTATCAAATTATACAATGAAACAATACAAAATAAAGAAAAATCCAGTGAATAATGAAAAAGTAGAAAATATATTAAACAGAAAATTTAATAAAAAAAATGAATTAGATGTAGTAGTAAGTAATTTAACATATGTAAATGTACAAGGAAAATGGAATTATATATGTTTAATAATAGATTTATATAATCGAGAAATAATAGAATACGCAGCAGGAAAAAATAAAACATCAGGATTAGCAATAAAAGCCATAAGTAGAATAAAAAGCAATTTAAAAAATATATAAATATTTCATACAGATAGAGGAAATGAATTTAAACATAAAATAATAGACGAATTATTAAAAACATTTAAAATAGAAAGATCATTGAGCAAAAAAGGATGCCCATATGATAATGCAGTAGCAGAATCAACATACAAAATAATAAAAACAGAATTTGCATACAATAGAAGATTTAATGGTTTTGAAGAATTAGAAATAGAATTGTTTGATTATATTAATTGGTATAATAATATAAGAATACATAGTTCATTGAATTATTTAACACCAAATGAATATAAAAAAGTGTCCTTATAAAATTTGTACAAAAAAGTGTTGACAATCCAATATCAAGGAATAAGCGAATTAAAATCAATTATTTAATTTGTTTTATTCAGTGAACTTTGAAAAATATAAATTAATTTTGGCAATAATATTGAAGGATTATCCGAGAGATAAAAAAATTTCCTACATTTTGTTGACACATACTTTTATTTTTGAACTAAAAAGCATTACTTTACATAATGATAAAAAGGTGTTATAATGTTACAGAAAGATAAAAAAGGAGTTATTATGGGAAAGTTAGAAAAAGAAGTAAAAATATTAAATGTTAATAAAACAGAGTTAGAAAAGACTTTAGAAAAAATAAATGCAAAAAAAGTAGAAGAAGGTTTACAACAGATATATGTGTATGATTTACCATCAATATATGCTAGATTTTATGATTGTATTTTACAATTAAAACAATGTAAACAGCCTTACGAATTTGAGGTATGTAGAAGTAAATTAGCAGGAATATTAAGAGAAGTTGATAATTTAACTACAGATGAGAAACAAGAAGAGCTAAAAGAAAAAGCTTCATCAAAATTTTTAGGTACAATATTAAAGAAAACAAGTAATGATAAATTGTTAGAAACTTTTTCAGACATGACTATTGTTGAAACAATTAAAGAGTTTGGAATTAATCCAAATAAATGGGTTAGATTAAGAAATACTAATGGTAGAACAACAATAACAATAAAACATATACTTAATCCAAAAGTTCAAGAAGAAAATGGAAGCAATATTCAAAAAGTATTAGAAACAGAGATGAAAGTACCATCTATTGAAGAGGGCAATAGTATTTTAGAACAATTAGGCTTTTCATTTAGAAATTATCAAGAAAAAGAACGTGCTACATATAATGTGAATGGAGTTGAGGTTGATATAGATTCTTGGCCGTTGATTCCAACTTATGTAGAAATAGAAAATGATTCTGAAAAAGTAATTTTTGATACAGTAAAGAATTTAGGTTTAGAACAACATGAAATAGTTTCTTGCAATACAGCAGATGTGTACCATAAATATGGTATAAACTTATATAAATATAGAGAATTAAGATTTTCTATAGAATAGAAGAGAGATGTGAAATATATCCCTTGAACATCAAAAACATGAATATCAAAAGTTGCGTAAAATCAAAGTTTTATGAAAATAATATGATATATAAATTTACAATCTTAAAATTAACTACTACACGCTATATTTCAAGCCTTTTAAACACTTACTATCCAATCTACGCTATACTAACACTTATATACCATATTATATCAATAACTAATATATTAGTACTATAATATATATCTATAACCTATCAAAATCATTTTTAAAGCATTTTTCAACTTTATTAGTGTAATTTATCATTTCAATTTAAAAATCTTACATTTTTCAATTTATTCAAACTCACATTTATAAAATTTATCCAAAATCATCAAAAGCATTATTTTACTTGTTTTTTGAGATGACATACTATATGTCTTTTCTATAAAAACGTCTTAAAAACGATTCTCGTGCGTCGCTTTTTTAGCTTATTTTTACACTTTTTAAATATCATTTATATTTAGTAGATTTCAAGATTTTTATATAATTTTTTAAATATAAGAATACAATTGATAAGTAATTAGATATATAATATGACAACTTTAATCAAAAAATGTCTTAAAAGCGATTTTAAGAAGTCACAATTAAGTATATTTATATAATATTAAATATAAGAATTAGTAATCAATAATTTACAATTTATAATAAAATAATTATTATGATTTATAAAACATATAAACAATGACATAAATTAATAATAATAATTATTATTATATTATTAATCATATTATAATTGTTACATTCATTATCATTACACAAGGATGAATATTATTCAGTAAATATAATCCATAAAAGAGTATATACCCCTCTATACCAATCACCATAAGAATAGAGGGGGTGATTTAATTTTTCATTTAAAGTTGCGTGAAATATTTCAAAGCAACAGATGTTCGATTTTGAGATCACATATATAAAACATATTTGCATATAAAAAATGTACACAAATAACATATCTTAAAATTATTGTGTACACTTATAACCCTATTCTTATTTTAAATATAGAAATAAGAAAGTATATCATTCGAATATCTTTCTAATTCATCATTTTCTTAAGTACTCTCTTGCCTTCTCCTACTCATTCCATATATTCTAAAAGTTTATTTTCTATTATTGTTCCAATTAGCTAAAAACTCTTCCTTACTAACTTGTTTTTTATTTTCTAGAATTTTAGGTTTCTCATCCACTTTTGGATTTAATTTTTGATATAGTAATATAATTAACCTTTTTATTTCTTGCCTTTCAACTTCATAAACTATTCCATTGTGAGAATCTCCATAATTTTCAACAAAATCCATGATTTCATAATAACTATTTAGATAATTCTCATTTTTCATTTTACTAATAGCATTTTCTTTTGTTTTCTCTTGTCTATTAGTTAATATATAGTTTGATTGTTCTACATCAATATTCTTTAATACCATATTTATTTTTTTAAGTGTTTGTGTAATTACATTATTTACTTCTTCCTGTTGCAATTGCCCAATATATTGTGGCAATTGCATTGAATTATATAATTTTTCTCTATTAGTTATTTCTTGTTTTTGTACTTTTTTGACATTATCTTGTATAATTGCTTGTGCAGGAATTTTATTATTTATTTTAGAATTATTATTACTAATCTCATCTATAGTATTATTTATAGGTTTATTAATATATTTTGTATAAAGTTCATTTCCTAAATCTAAGATATAATATATATTAAATAAATTCCTTAATTGATTAAAAATATTATATAAATATTTATATTCAATATTTTCATTTCTGAATAGTGGCATTTTAGAATTTTTTATATTTTCAATAGAAACTCCCTCAATACAAATTGCAAATCTTTTTCCTTCTTTAAATACAATATATTTCTTTCCTTTATATAATTCATCAAGTTTATTAATCCTTTCCATTAAACCTAACGATAAAATATATCTTGCTTGTACTTCATCATCACAAAATACCTTATATTTTTTTGAAAATTCTAGATTTTCTAAATTTGCAGGAACACCATGATATTTAATATAACTCATTATTTTACTTTGTAATACAGTATCATTAAGATTATTTGGTATTAAATATATATGATTTGTATTCTTTTTATTTAGTGTAGCACCAATATATATTCCTTTAAAAATATATCTCTTTTTCTTTTTTCTTGCTGTTTTTATGTATTTTTTTCCATCTCTATATATTTCTTCTTTAGTTTCTATTGTATCTATAACATAAGTTTCCATATCAGAAAAAACCATAGTATTTTTATTATATAACGCCCTTATATAGTTACTACCATTATATTTAACAATATTTAAGTTAAATAAATTCATTTTATCAAAAGCTTCTTCTGCCAGTCTCTGCTTTGGTTCAAACAAAATATTCTCTACATTATTATTACTTATAAAAGCAATTATATTTCTAATAATATCTTCATTAATCTCAATCATTATTGATTTTAACGATTTTTTTATAGAATACAAGATAGTTACTATCGTAACTATATAATATAATATTATCAACATAGTATAATAATTTACAAATAATTGTTTTAGAATATTAGAAAATAGTATAGGCATTATTCCTAGCAAAACACCTAATAATGTTATAAATATAATTACTCTAATTTTCTTTGGTTTTATTAAATCATAATATTCTTTAATTATTTCTTTATATTTATTTGAATAAAAACTTTCAAAATTTGTTGTTTGGTTTACATCCATATTTTACTTTTTCTTTCATTTTCTGATATTTCAAATAATTTATATTGTTTAAATCTAAATATAAAAGCAAATATATTCATTGGAATCATTCCAACAAAATTATTATATGATTCTACATGAGCATTATATGTTCTTCTAGCTGCAGATATTTGTTCTTCAACATCATTTAATACAGCTTGCATATGTAGAAAGTTTTGATTTGATTTTAAATCTGGATATCCCTCTACTGAAACATTTAATTTTCTCATTGTATCATCTATCTGATTATTTATTTCTATGCTTTCATCAATTGAATTAGTATTTTGAGCCTTTACCCTCAATTCTGTTAATCTTGTTAAAAGATCACTTTCATGTGTCATATATTTTTGTACCATTGAAACCAAATTTGGCATTAAATCATATCTTTTCTTTAGCATTACATCTAAACTTGAAAAAGCAGTTTTTACCTTATTTCTTTTCTTTAACATTGTGTTATATATTGTTATTAATATAACAACAACTACTCCTATAATAATTGGTATTTTGTATTGATTTATAAAATCCATTTTTTATTCCTCCATTTATTTATCTTTTACTAATTTAACAAATTCTTCACCAGTTAATGTACCTTTTTCCATTAAAACATCCAGTACTTTATCAAACATTTCCTTATTTGTTTTAATAACATTTTTAACATTTTCATAACATGAATCTAATGTTTCCTTCTTTTCTTGGTCTAATTTTTGTTGTATTTCCAGACTTGGTTTTATATTTCTAGCACTTATCAATCCAAGTGTCTCAGACATTCCAGCATCTTTAAAAATATTATCAATGGTATTGGCAACTTTTTCTAAATCATTCCAACATCCAGAACCTATTTTGTCTTTTCCTAAAAATACCTCCTCTGCTGCTCTACCTGCCATTAATTCCTCTATTTCATCTAAATAATCTCTTTTAGTCCATATTACCTTTGATTTTGGAATAGTATGCAAAACATAACCTAATGTGCCTGTTCCCTCTGGAATAACTGTTATCACTTTTAGATTTGTTTCTCCTTGATAAATATAATGTATTATTGCATGTCCTAGTTCATGTATTGCTATTTTTCTTCTATCTTCCATACTTACATCTGATGGTATTACTAGATTATCTCTATTATTAAATGTTTTCTCTACCATTTCTTTTATTGTTGGAATATCATCTACCATTAAAGTATTAATATTTTTCATTAGATTCTTATTAATAGAATGCTTTACTAATATTTCTTGTAACATTTTATCAACAAATCTACCATTTCCAAAATTTTCTACAGAACTAAAATATTTAAAGACTTCCATTATTTTTTCTTTTACATCTGGGTTTATAATTAAATCATATTTTTTACATTTAACCTCAAATATTTTGTATAATTCTTCATCTTTGTAATTTTCAAATTCAAAAGTATATCCAATTCTTGATGCAATACCAGAATTTGAATTTACAAAATCTTTCATTTCCTTTGTATAACCTGCAAATATAACAACTAAGTCATCCCTATTATCTTCCATAGCCTTTATAAGAGTCGATATTGCTTCTTTTCCAAAGTCTCTAAGACTATCTTTAGGCGAAAGGGAATAAGCTTCATCAATAAATAAAACTCCTCCTAAAGCTCCTTCTATTACTCTTTGTGTCTTTGGTGCTGTTTGTCCTATCCATTCTGCAACTAAATCTTTTCTATCTACCTCTACTAATTTATTTATTCTAATAATTCCTAAATTGTATAACATTTGTGTTATTCTTCTTGCCATTGTTGTTTTTCCAGTTCCTGCATCTCCAGTAAATAACATATGTAATCTCATATCTGGTAATCTTTTTGCAGTTATCTTTGAAAGTTCTTCTTGAAATTTTATATATTTTCCCAATTGTATTACTTGTTCTTTAATTTTATCCATTCCGACAATGCCATCAAATAATTCTTCTATTTTTTCCGGGTTCCTTTCGCCTGATGTTTCTCCCATTAATTCATCAATACTAGGAATATCTTGCTCTCCAATTATAAATATATTTTCTTTTTTATAATTCATAGAATGTTTCTTTAGCATTGATGTTAGTAGGTTATCAACAAATCTACCATTTCCAAAATCTCTCTTATGTTTTCCAAATTTTAAAATTTCCATTATATTAGGAATAATTTTTTCATCAATCTCAAAACCAATTTTATTTACTTTTAATTTCAATATTTCATATAGTTCATTTTCTGAATAATCAGCAAATTCTATTGTATATCCTATTCTTGATTTAATACCAGAGTTTTCATGTATAAACTCTTGCATCTCTTTTGTGTATCCTGCAAATATAACTACAAGCTCATCTTTATTATCTTCCATACATTTTATAAGTGTAGCTATTGCTTCACTTCCAAATTGATCATTGTCTGATAATTTGAGAGAATAAGCTTCATCAACAAACAAAACTCCTCCCATTGCACTTTCAATAACTTTTTCAACTTTAGGTGCTGTCTCCCCAGAATGTTCACCTATTAAATCTTGTCTACTAACTTCTACAAGCTTATTTATTCTTATGCAATCCAAATCATAAAGCATTTTTGTTACTTTTCTTGCAATTGTTGTTTTACCAGTACCAGGATTTCCTAAAAACATCATATGTAAATTCATGTCTGGCAAATTCTTACCATCTGTTTTATTTACCTCTTTTTTAAATTTTATATACTTTCCAAGTCCAATTATCTGTTCTTTTAAAGCATTCATACCAATAATATCATCAAATAATTCTTCTATTTTCTCTGGTTCTCTTACACCTGAAGAATATGCCATAACCTCATCTAGTGTTGGAATACTATCTTTTGTTAGTTTTGTTACATTTTTATCACTTAGTTTTTCAATACTAGAATGTTTAATAAGAATTTTTTGCAAAGCATTATCAACAAACCTACCATTTCCAAAATCTTTTTTCTTCTTTCCTGCTGAAAGCAAATCCATAACATATTGTTTGCCTTTTTCATCTATAGTAAAGTTAATTGCATTCATTTTTAATTCAAATATTTTATAAAGTTCATCTACAGAATAATCTGCAAATTCAAAAGTATAACCTATTCTTGATTTAATACCAGAGTTTGCATGTATAAATTCTTGCATCTCTTTAGAATAACCTGCAAATATAACAACTAAGTCTTTTTTGTAATCTTCCATTAGCTTTATTAATGTACTTATTACTTCATCTCCATATAAATCTTCTTGTCCTAGTTTTAAAGAATAAGCTTCATCAATAAACAAAACTCCTCCCATTGCTTTTTCAACAGTTGCTGTTGTTTTAGGTGCTGTTTGTCCCATATATTCTGCGACAAAATCTTGTCTTGATGTTTCAATTACTTTATTTTCTTTTATATATCCTAAATCAAATAATATTTTAGCAATCATTCTTGCTACAGTTGTTTTACCTGTACCGTGGATTTCCTAAAAACATCATATGTAAATTTAAATTTGATATTTCAATACCTAATTTACTTAATTTTTTCTTTAGCATAAATAATTTATTTAATTGTTGTAATTGCTCTTTTATATTTTCCATTCCAACTAAATTATTGCATAATTCTTCTAATGACTTATCATCATATTGTTCTTTTGGTAATAATAATTCATCTTTTCTGGATGTATATCCTGCTAAAAATATACTTAAATCTTTGTTTTTAAATGGAAAATATTTTCTATTTCTATCTAGATATGATAAAAAACTTTTTTTAAATTCTTCTTTTATCATATCTTTATGATATTCTGCTAATTCTTCTTCATAAAATTTTAATAATTCTTCATCATTGTAATCTTTAAAATATATAGTTTGATCAAATACATATGGTAATTTTGCATCAAGCATAAAGAATTTTTTTAATTCTAAAGGTGTTGCATTTATAATTATATATCTATCTTTTCGTCCATTTTTCAAAACTTTTAGAGCTTCTTCAAGTGAAATATCTTCTCTATTATCTCCTTGCTTTTTTGTTGGAAGTTTTGAATTACGTACATATTTGTTAAAATAGTCTATGCCATCGCCTATCTCTTGAACAATATATAAGTGATTTTTATCTACAGTAATTCCTTTTGTTACTAAATCTTTAAAAGTTATATTTGAATATTTAGAACTACTAATTTTCCCTATTCTAAAAAGATAGTTTGCTATTTTATTTATGACAGTTTCAGTATCTACACCTTCTTCTCCAATAAAACAACCTCTTAATGTTTTTATTAATGGCAATGCTAGTGGAGAAATAAACTCTTCTATTTCTTGTTCTAATTCTAATTTTTTTAACTCATTATAATTTCTTGCATATATATCAGTATCAGTAGCATCTTTCATAAATTCTTCTGCTACTTGTTTTTCACTATCATCTCTATACTTCAAATAATATAAATAACCTGCAATCAAAATTGGGCAAGCAGACATTTTGCAAAAATTAGTCGTAGATGTATCTCTACCTTTACAGATACAATTAATAGATGCTTTAGGATTATGCATAAATGTAGCTCTGTATATATTTTCTTCTACAATTCCACTTGCTAAATTATCAACAAGCCCTGTTTTTTTACATACTCCAGTATGTTTTATAACCACATTTCCGTCCTCGCTTAATTCAGGTTCTAGCTTGATTAAATTTAGTTCTAATAATTTTTTTGCAGTTTCTATAACATTAGGTGCAACCTTGTCATAATTTTTTCCAGACCATTCAAATTTAAAATCTATTTTTTCTAATTCATTCATTAGAATTTCTCCTTTTTCATATGTTCACTAATCTTTTCTGCATAATCCATCTACCATTCTCCTTATTATTTTACTGGTAATCCTGCATCCAAATTTTGTTTTGCTTCATCAGGCTTTTCTCTTAAATAAATTAAATAATTATAAACGCCTAAATTACTTAATTTATTACCTACTTTTTCTTTTAAAGATTTTGCACTATATCCTTCTACTATAATCCCATTATCACAATAATTAAATTGTTCTTCATTAATACAGTTTGCAAATTCATTTAGTATATCTTCGTGCTGATTCAATTTTTCATAAGAAGTTAAAGCTCTTTTCTCTGTTAGTTTTGCAATATTTATTAAATATGTTATTATTTTATCCTTATTATTATTTCCAGATATTATTCCTATTTCTTTGTAATTTGGATTACCTCTTTTTATTTCCATTCCACAATTAGGACATTTGCAATAAAAAGTTTTTTCTGTTGCTGGTACATTCCACTTTAGTTCAAAATCAGTATTACAAGCAGGACAATTTACACTTATAGGTTTTATTTCTTCTTTTTTAGGTGTTTTTCTAATTGTAGCATTCTCCCATTTTATTGTTTCAAATGCTTGATTTATTATATCTTCCTTACCAGATCGGAA
>JABCPQ020000027.1 GCA_013333035.2 Clostridiales bacterium
CCCAGTAAAGAAGATATTAAATAGTGAAGTAAAAGTAAGATATTCAATCAATGTAAAAAATACTGGAGAAATCAAAGGAAGCACAGTAGTTCAAGAAAACATTCCAAAATACTTCACAATGAACCCATCAGAGAATCCAGATTGGAGAATCGAAAACGGAAAAATTGTAAGTAAAGAAATAGAGCTAAATCCAGGAGAAAGCAAAGAATTAAGTATCACATTAAAGTGGACAAATTCAAAAGACAATTTTGGAACATTAGTAAACAAAGCTGGAATAGAAAAGACAAAGAATAATGCAGGCTTTGAAGAAACAGACACCGAAGAAGAAAAGAAAGGCAAGAAACAACAAGCCACTCTAGTATTAGTACCAAAGACAGGATTAGATATAAACAAAGTATTACAAATGACAGGTGTTGGAATTACATTAACAGCTTTAGTAGCAGCAATGGGATATACAATATCAAGAAAAGTAAAAGATGAATATATCAATCAATAATTTATAACAAACAAAAGACCAGCAATCGCTGGTCTTTTGTTCATATCATACTTAAAAATTCATCGGCTGAAATATCCGATTTTGTATCCCCAACAGGGATGCTATTCCCATCAAGTTTTAAATTATGCAGAATAGTATACTTTGAAGAGAAATTTTCGGATACTATACTCACAATATAATCTTTCTGATCTTTATCTAATTGATGTGGTAAATAGACCACATAATCACGAGATGTAGAGTTATAACGCGCGATATTAAGGAATAGCACATTCCCCATATCAGATAGATAATAGGCAAGGAACCCTATGCTATGTAATTTGCATAGCTTCCTATAAGCCAGATCACTCCGAAATGGTTCGTTATTACTAAAAAAGTCAATGATAGAGAAAAGATGATTATTCATCATTCTCTCTAGTAATGTAGAAGGATTAGCGTCTCCGATACCAAAGCGCAATCCTCTAGTACTCTTACCTGCGACAGGGTACTTGCTGCCCATGATGAGCATAATTAAGTTGTTATTCATGATGTCCTCCTAACATCAAATAAAAAAAGCAAGTAATCACTTAAATCATACTTAGCTTCAACAATTGGTTACATAATAATTATAGCATAAAACTAAAAAGTATACAATAAATACAAATAAAAAGACAAAAATCATTGAATGTGCTAAAATGAATTAAATAGACGATATAAGAGGTATATAAATGCAGAATTGGATACAATATTATGATAAGACAAAAAAGGAATATCCAAGAAACAATGTGAAGTTTTTGATTGATAGTCTAAATTTAAAGCATACTAATGCAATAGATTTAGGATGTGGTCAAGGAAACGATACAGTATATTTAATAAATAATGATTTTAAAGTACTTGGAATAGATAAAGAAAATGTTGAAGATATAATAAGAGCAAGACTGTCAGAAAAAAAGCAAGAAGATTTTACTTTTGAAAAACAAGAACTAGAAAATTTGAAAATTCCAAATACCGATTTAATAATAGCTAATTTTAGTTTATCATTTTGTAAAAAAGAATATTTCAAATCAATGTGGGAAAATATTGTAGAAGCAATTAATTTAAATGGATATTTTGTAGGAACAATATTAGGAATCAATGATTCATGGAATAAAGAATGTAGAGACATGAGTTTTTTTGACAAAGAAGATGTTAAAAGATTATTTAATAAATTTAAAATCATACGATTTGAAGAAATAGAAAATGATAAACCAACAGCATTAGGAAAAGAAAAACATAGGCATTTTTATAATATAATAGCACAAAAGGAGTATTAATAATGAATAAAAACGAAATTTTAAAAATAACAGAAGATTATATAAAAGAAAATTTCATAAAAGAAAGTACAGGACACGATTGGTGGCATATAAAAAGAGTTCATGATTTAGCAGTCAAAATAAATCAAAAAGAACAAAAAAATGAATTTATAATAAAAATGATTGCATTATTACATGATGTATTTGATGAAAAATTCTCAAAAGGAAATGTAGTAGAAAATCTCATAGAACTAATGAAAAAATTGAATATTTATAATGAAATAGATAAAGACGATTTAGAAAACATATTAAATTCAATTAATAACTTGGGATATAAAGGTGGATTTAATATAGCAGAAATTTCAGAAGAAGGAAAAATTGTTCAAGACGCCGATAGAATAGACAGCATCGGGGCAATTGGTATCGCAAGATGTTTTGCATTTGGTGGAAAGAAGGGTAATACAATATATAATCCAGATATGGGAATCATTGAAATACAAAATTATGAAGAATATAGAAATAAAGAAAGACATTCAATTAATCATTTTTATGAAAAATTATTAAAAATAAAAGACAAAATAAACACAGAAACGGCGAGAGAAATAGCCATTGAAAGAACCAAATATATGGAAAACTTTTTAGATGAATTTTATAAAGAATGGAAAGGTCAAGCCTAATAAAACTTAAGGGGAAGTTTACATGGATTCATATAATAAATAAAAAAAGATTCCAAAAGCAATAACTACTTAATGAAAAAATTAGAAGAATTAATAAAAAAGAACATAAATGGAGTAAAACAATGAGACATGTTTTTATAGTAAATAAATTTTCATTAAATAAAAGATTAGACACAATATCAGAAAAGATAAAAGGAGTATGCCAAGAGCTACAAATAGACTATGTAATCGAAACAATATCAAAAGACAATCTGATGAAAGATGCATTAAAAAAATATTTAGATACGCAAAATATAATCATAGCCGTACGGAGGCGACGGAACAATAAATAGAATTCTAAATAATATTATGGGCAGTCAAAATTATTTAGGCGTTATACCAGTTGGAACAGGAAACGATTTTTATAAATCAATTTTAAAACAAAGCACCCAAATGTACGAAAAAATAGATGTCGCTCAAATAAATGATAAATATTTTATAAATATTGCATGTTTTGGAATTGATGCAGACGTTGGGAATAATACTAAAATAATAAAAAACAAATTAATTCCAATCAAACAACGATATAATGCCAGTCTAATATATACATTTTTTAAATATAAAAACAAAGAAGCAGAATTCACAAGCAAAGAACAACAGCAAAAAGGAAAGTTTACAACAATAGTTATAGCAAATGGAATGTATTATGGCGGAGGATTCCAAATCGCACCAAATAGCAAATATAATGACGGATTATTAGATGTTTACTATGCAAAAGATTTAAAAAAGTATGAATTGTTAGGCCTAGTTTTAAAAATAAAAAAAGGTACACATGAACAATCAAAAAGCATACATAAATTTCAAACAACAGAAATAACAATTAAATTAAAAGAAGAAACAGTATGCAACATAGATGGAGATGAAATCATAGACACAAATTTTAAAATTAAATTACTTCCACAAGCAATAACACTATATAATAATCAGGAATTAATAAAAAAAGTTTTAGGATAAAATAATAAATTAGTCAAGTTAATTGCACCTGAAGGTAGAAAAAAGTGAAAATTAGAGATAAAATTGAATTATACATAATTGAAAGCGAGGAATTAGCTATGAATAAAATATTATCGTTTATTATAAATGATAAAAATGAATTTTTGTCGCTTTTAGGAAGCGATAAAGATCCACAATTTAAAAAACCTTTTTGGTATGTTGTTACTGGAGGATGTGAAAATGAAGATTCATCCTTAAAAGAAACCGTAAAAAGAGAAATAAAAGAAGAAACCAACTTAGATGTAATAGAATCTACATATTTAAACTGGATACTTAAATATAAATCCTTAGGAGATGATTGTATAGAATATGTTTTTATCTCTAGGGTTAATGATGCTGACATTATTTTGAATGAAGAAAGTATAGACTATAAATGGTGTTCATTAGAAGATTTCGTTAATTTAATTCAATGGTATGGAGATAAAATTTTACTAAAGAAAGTGTTAGAAGAAGCCATAAACAATAAAATTTATTTTAAAAATGAAAGAATAGAAAAATATAATTAAGTATGTTTAATTATATTAAAAATTTATGATTATCGATATATATATTCTAAAATGGTATAAAAATAGAGTGAATAAGTATTTATAAACTTATCCACTAAAAAACTTGACAAAGAATTAATTAAAAAAAGTACTATTTTCTAAATTACTTAGAAAATAGTACTTTATACTTGTTTGACTATTCTTGAATTCTGCTGAATTTTGTTAAAACAGCCATTTGATGGTCGAGGCGACAGGGATCGAACCTGCGACCTCATGGTCCCAAACCACGCGCGCTACCAACTGCGCTACGCCTCGAAGTTAGTTTAAAATGGTGAGCCAGGAGGGATTCGAACCCCCGACCCACGGCTTAGAAGGCCGTTGCTCTGTCCAACTGAGCTACTGACCCATTTGACTAACAATATAAGTATACTCACTTATGTGAAAAAAGTCAACTATTTTAATAAAATATTATAAAAAAATAGATTTGACAATAAGATACCATAATGGTAAATTTATAAAGAATACATAAATTGGAGGAAATTTATTTAATGCAAAATACAAATGATAAAATGAATGAATTGATGGATGCATTTAATAAAAAATTAAAAACTAGAAGAATACTATTAATGTCAAAATATTCAGATATTACATCAGCACCAATAAGTGTACAGGATGAGATATATACAATACAGACATTATTAAATATATTAGAAGTGTCAGAGTCTGATTTTACAACAGAAAAGGTAAAATCATCAAATGATATAGAAATAAATGTCACATTAATAGAAGAATATGAAAATAATCTAAAAAAATTTGATATTTTTAAAGAGATGAATTCATCAGATGTTTCAGAAAAAGATGAAAGTGAATATATAAGAAAAGAACAAGAAAAGATTGATAAAATACCAGTAAATCAATATATAATAAGAAAGCAATTAATAGAAGAAAAATATCCAAATATCGAAAACGCACCACAAAGTATAATTGATGAATACAAAAATCTAGAAATATTAATAAAATTAATTAATGAATCAATAATGAAGGAATTGAAACAGAAGAAGCAGATGACAAGACAAGAATAGACATTAAAAATATAAAAATCTATAATTCAATATTGAAAATCAATAAAACATTACAAATTATAAATTCAAGACATTTACAACCACCTAAAAAGGTAATTGATGAAGCAATTGACAAGAAAATAGATGAACAAATAAATTCAATTCCAAATGATAGAGAAGAATTAAAAAGAAAAATAAGAGAAAATGAATTAAGAATAGAAGCAATAACAAAATCATCAAAAATGATTTCTAATATTGATCAAACAATAAATATAAATACAGAAATTAAAAATTCAGTAAGTCAAGAACTTAAAGAGCCAAGTTCATCAAGTGTTTTAGAATCACTAAAAGCAAAAATTGAACAAGAACTTAATTCAAAACCAGAAATAAAAGAAGAGCAAGATATAGAAATAAACAAAGATAATAATATTGATATATTAAAATCTAAAAGCATCGAAGAAACAAAATCAGAAGATATATTGCCAGTAGAAGAGCAGGAAATTAATATAATAGATGAAGAACAAGATGCAACTAATATAATAGAACAAATATATAAAGCACATTTTGAAACGCAAAATAAACCAGACAAAGATGGTATAATTGTTGCGAAGTCAGTACCTGTAGAAAAGAAAGAAATTAAAGTAGAAGAAAAAAAGCCACAAACTCCAGAAAAAGTAGTAATGGCTGTACAAACATTAATAAAAGGACAAGAAAAAACATTAATTTCTCCAGAATATATAAAAGAAACAGAAAAAACAGAAATATTTAAAAAACCTGAAAAAGAGGAAAAAGAAGAAAAAGTCTCATTAAATCCAGTAAAAACAATAACAAGAAAAGATTTAGAAGCAATATATGGCCAAAGAAAAAATGAGCCAGGATTTTATGAGGCAATTGATATAGTTAATGAAGAACTAGAAAAAGATAAAAAATAAAACAAAAGAGGGTTAATATGAAATTAGCTTATAGACAAGCATGTAGCGAAGTAATTGAAGTATTAAAACATACAGACTATTCAATAATAAATAATATTCCAATCACATTTATCAAATTTTTAAAAGTAAATTCAGACATGTATTATAAATCAAATATTGACTTTACTTCAGATGATTGGCCAAACCAAATAAAACCAGAAACAGGCTATTTATTATCAATAATATATAGAGATTACGCTATAAATATAAGAGAAAGAGCCATATTAGTTGGATTAGAAGAAATAAATAAACAAAATGTCATAGAAAGAAAAGAATTGTTTGCCCAAAAGGAAGAAAATAAGACACAAAAATTTACTTCCAATGAAACATTGTCAAAACGAGAACCAATGGATTTAGCACTAATAGACAAAGTACCATGGTATAAAAAATTATATAAAAAAATATTTAAATTATTTAAAAACAGAGAAAATAGACATGCATTTTAATTAAAATCCGGGATATTCCTGGATTTTTTAAAATACATGTATTGACTTTTGAATAAAAAAAGATTACAATAAAAGACGTAAACGCGGATGTGGCGGAATTGGTATACGCGCTGGTCTTAGGAACCAGTGCCAACGGCGTGGGGGTTCGAGTCCCTTCATCCGCACCAAATAAGTATCCGTTCTAACTTTTTAGAACGGATGATATGAAAATCAATCAGTAATGGTTGATTTTTTTTATGCAAAAAATTAATCCAAGGTTTAAAATAAAAGACTGAAATATCGCATATACTGAAGTATATAAAGTAATTATTAAAAATATTACTTTTACGATTTTTTATTATTCAACAGAATTACATAATAGACAAATTTTAAGATTTATGTTACAATATATATGTATTATGTTGTATATGTTCCAAAATAATTTATTGAGGAGGATAGCAAAATGGAAAAAGCAACAAAAATTGTTAAGGCGCTTGTTATTGTGGCAACACTGGTATTTTGTGCATGGTCGACTGTGCGGATTGTAAAAGCGGTACAGTTTGATATGAATTGCACTCAATACATCAAGAGAGCAGCAGATGCCAATACGGTTGAACTTGCAAAGGAAGAGCTTGCAAAAGCGATTTCTTATGCAGAGGAAAACAACCTAACAGAAGGTGTTGTATCTATATTTCTGCATCAACCTAAGAATGATGTAGGATATTGGTACAGGAATCTGACTGAGGCATATGCTGAACTTGAGAATCTCCCTGAAAATGCAAGTTCTCTTGAAAAAACAAATCTTCTTATTAAGATGAGAGAATCATTAACGGATGAAAAACAGTCAGGGGTGTCTGTCACAATGCCAGACGGAATAAGTATTTACCCTAAGAATATTTTCTATTTTTGGTGGGGATTACTATCGTTTATTTGTTGCTTAGGTTCGTGGATTATGTTATTTGTCGCTTGGTGGTTTAATTGGGACTAAAAGGAGACAGAATTGTCTATTACCCCCTGTGAAAGCAGGGGGATTTTTTTATATCTTATTACATTTTGTTTAAATACTTCTTTAATAAAGAAAGTCAATTAATATTTATATTTATTGTTAAGATAGTAAGGTGGGGAAATCTCTAAATCGTTGGAACAAATCCAAGTTTTAAGGAAAATTTTTTATGCAATAATTACTAACAAACAAATTATTGTAAATAAAAATCCATTATGAGATAATATGAGCATAGGAGAAGAAAAGATGTTATTAGAAAGTTTTATAGCAATGTATGGGCTTTCTTTCATTGCAACAAAAGCCATATATACAAAACTGGATAAATCACAAGAAATTAAGAAAGAAGCTTTAAATCAAGGATTATATCACATAACAAGTGAAGAAAATTGTGATAAGATATTAAAAAGTGGACATATAAAGCCAAGCAATATAATTTCATCACTTGGAAGAAAGAAAACATTTTTCTTTGCAGGAGCACCGAATTTCGACGTATTATCTCAAAATGTTGATATAAGCCAGTATGAGTTCAGTGCTATAAAGATTAAGCCGACAGAAGAACAAATAGAGCAATATAAAGTAAGAAAATACAGAGATAATGCAGTAATATATGAAGGACAATGCAACTTAGATGATAAACAAGTAGAAAAAGTAAATTTAGTTCTAGACATAGATAAAAATGGAAGAGTTATTTCTAGAGAAAAGGGAAAAGATGAAGATTACCACCCAAGCAAAGAACTTTTAGACAAAATAAATCTATCAAAAACAGGAAAATTTAAAAACTCAATAATTCAAGTAGGAAAATATTTAGGGTCAGTTGTGACAGGCATGTTTAAAATGGGAAAAGATGCAATGCACAAAGTATTACCAACCAAAGCAGAACCAAAATTATTAGCAGAAAAAAATCCTGATAAAGAAAAAAGTGAAAAAGAAAAATATTTAGATTCATTAAGAATGCCTGAAGAAGTCATCAGAGCAAGCGAAAGAGCTGGAATAGAATACGCAAAAACAAAAGAAGAAATTGATGAAAAAGATACAATAAAAAAATCTAACTTATTGGAAGATGTATATGAAAAAAATTAGTAAAATATTAATATTAGGAGGGCCAGGTTCTGGAAAGACTACATTGGCAAACAAATTAGAAAAATTATTCGAATTGCCAATTATAAACCTAGATAATATACATTATAAAAAAGAGTGGGTTCCAAGGGATAAAAAAGAAAGAGATAATATCATTCAAAGAAAAATTAATGAAGAAGAATGGATTATGGAAGGAGTGAATAAATCAACCTTAAAGCAAAGAGCTGATGTCGCAGATTTAATCATATTTTTGGAATATCCTACACATTATTTGATATTTCGAATAATAAAAAGATACATATGCAATTTTGGAAAAGAAAAGAAAGAATTAGGTGGATGTAAAGAGAGATTAACCTGGAACTTCATAAAATACACATTGTTTTTTAATCAAAAGAAAAAAAGTATATATGAAATACTTAATAAAGTTGATGACATAGAAAACAAATTAATTATATTCAAAAATGGTAGAATTTCTTAAAGAAAAGAATAAATAAAATTACTTTAATTGATTTAAGAAATAAAAAAGATAATTGTAGCTTAATATCAATATCGGAGGAAATAAATTATGAATTATCAGGAATTAGAAATCAAGATATTAAACATCGATAAAGAACAAATCAAAAAGAAATTATTAGAAATCGGAGCTAAGTTTAAACAAAGTCGAATACAGAAAATATATACATATGACTGCTATAGCCCAATCCTAATGTACAAATTAGCATTAGGAGATTATAAGATTACAAATTCAAAAAATTCATTACAAAAGATAATAAATATTATTTCTTATATAAAACCAACATTTAATCAAGAAGAAAAAGAATATTTTAAAGAATTATTTGGATATGAAGAAATAGACAAATATATTGAAGAGAATATAAACAATATAGACATTTCAAAACTAGAAGATAGAAAAATGTTAAAAATAATCGAAGATACAGGCAATAGATTCTTCAAATGGATTAGATTAAGGCAAGACGGAGAAATAGTTGAAATTACTATCAAATACATATATAGCAATAAAGCGAATTATAATATAGACGAAGTAAAAGAAATAGAAATAAAAACAGATAATTTTGAAATGGCAAATAAATTAATAGAAGAAATGGGATATTATAGAAAGAAACTTGCAGAAAAGAAAAGAGACAGTTATTCGTACCAAGGAATGGATATAGAGATAGATGAATGGCCACTTTTAGAACCATATATTGAAATAGAAGGCACCAATATTGATAAAATATATGAACTTGCTAATCTGCTAGGATATTCAAAAGAGCAAACAAGAGTAATGAATACAGAAGATGTATATCTTGAAAAAGACATAGACTTATCAAAATATGAAGAAATGACATTTAATATACAAAAATAAAAAAGCGATGCAAATGCATCGCTTTTGAAATGGAGCGAATCACATACAAGTTACGAACTAGGTTCTCTTTCTAGAAATATTATATATGAATTATTATTAAATTTCAATGGGAGTATGGGAAATCTTGTTATTTTATAGTATAATAATCATAGTTTAAGTTCCCGGAGGTAAAACTATGTCATTGATAAACTTGTATTCTTCGAATGTAAAAAGAAAAAAAGACGAATTGGCTAGATTAAAAAAGGACCGAGTTAAATATGTTAGCGATGCTAGTTCAGCAAGTCAAAAGATTATAAGATTATCTAATCAATTGAAAAGTACTAAATCAGCATCCACAATAAAAGGTAAATATAATGAAATTAACAAAGAGGAAAAAAAGAAAAGTGATGCAGATAAAAAGATAGCTGATTATGATAAAAAAATAGCTACAAAAGAAAAAGAATTATATATTGAAGAAGTAAAATTACAAAAAGAACAAGAAAAGGAATGTAAAAGATTAGAAGAAAATAGAATTATGGAAATAATTAGCATTAATGATAAAGTTGAATGTCAGAGATTGCATCAAATACAAATTGATAATGAAATAAGAAAATTAAAAGAAAGTAAAGATAAGATAAATATACTATTTATTGCTTCTAACCCTGATATTCTATTTACAGATGAACAAGGAAATTTAAAAGAACAGCAAAAATTAAGTCTAGATAAAGAAGCAAGAGATATTGCTGAATCAATACAAAAATCACCTGATAGAGATTCCATAAATTTTGTGACAAAATGGGCTACTAGAACAGATGATTTATTTCAGTATATAAATGAAGTTAATCCTACAGTAATTCATTTCACAGGACATGGTACAGAAGATGGAAAGTTAGTTTTTCATGATAAATATGATAATCCTAAACTTGTTGAAATAGATGCAATAATACAAATGGTTAACACTATTACAGATGATTTAAGATTAGTTGTATTTAGTAATTGTTATTCATCTAGTATTGCTGAAGGCGTTGTCGAGTATGTTGAGGCAACAATAGGTATGAATACATCTGTTAGAGAAGATATTGCAATGATATTTGCATCACAATTATATTCATCTATTGGCTTTGGATTTTCTCTTGAAAAATCTTTTAATCAAGCTATGGCTAGATTAAAAGTAGAAGGTTTTGAAGATGAAGAATGTAATATTCCGGAATTATTTGTTAAAGATGGCTTAAATGCTAAAGATATTTATCTTATAAAAAATAACGAATTAGATATTAAATATCTTAAATAATAAAAGAAAGTGGGGAATAATAGTTTATGAGAAAATTAAATAGTGATGAAATAAATTTACTTAATTCTGATTTGATACCATTTGAAATTTTTTTAAAAACTAATGGTTTATTATCTGATAAAGTCAGTAGCAAATATGAAGGTATAAATTTTCATATTGAAAGTAAGCAAGAGTTAGGTGGAGCAAATGGCGTGGCACGAATTAATTCACAAACTAGAAAAAGAGATATAGCTATTCTGGATACAGCTATGACAGATGATAGATTAAGATCAAATATATGTTATCATGAACTTGGACATGCTTTAATGGGAATGACTTCATATGAAAGAGCTGATTTAAAAGAAAAAGTGTTAAACCATATTTTTGAAATTAAAAAAAAGCATCCAAAAGAATTAACAGAAAGTACATATACATATTTGTCTGGTTTCAGCTGCTTAGAAGAATATCTAGTAGAAAAATTTGCTCAATCAATGCAAGTCCAATGTAAGAAGATTAATGTACCTAAAAAACAAAATTATTCATGCCCTTCAATATGTGCTGATTATAGTTATTGGAGTACAATTGACACAAAATATGGTATTTTTGAAACAATATGTGATGAACTAGCAGGTAAAACTTTTGGAGATTTAAGTACAACAATTCGAGCAGGATTAAATGAGAAATATTTTGGATCTTTTTTTGATAGATTTGATGAAAAAGAGATAATGACAATATTAGGTAATTTAGGTCAAGTCTTTCAATCAATAATGAATTATGCTGGAAATTCGATATCTCAATATAATGAATATTCACCATATAAAATAAAACAAACTTTAGTTGATACAGAACAATTAGTTAAAAATATACAGCCTAAAGTTCAAGAAATAAATTCACATCGGAGATTATGATGAAAGATGATAGATTTTCTTTAAATTATTTCTTTTTAATAACAATTAAAATCAATTAGTGCCTTTAAAAAAAAATAGTTTTTTGTTATTGAATGAAATATTTAATTTATTATTTTTTTCTAATTACTATAACTTTCGTTTTTTATAGAGAGTGTATGGGAAATTCCCATATACGAATTTGTACGGGAGTACAAATTCAGTGCTGGATAGACAAGAATATTACTCCCAAATTAAGAAAAATATAAAAAGAGGATTAAATTATTTTGATAATTTTTTCCTCTTTTTTGAAGATTATTTATATAAAAACATATTCATTTAAAACAATTTCTTCTGCTGTATTTTTATAGTTGTTCATTAATTTTGTCCATTCCAATGGATTTAATTCTTTGTTTTTTTCAGACAGTCTTTCATCATTCTTAATATAATTTTCCATTAGTTCTTTATAATAATTCTCACAAGATCTACTTTCTAAAAGAAGATGATAAGTTAATTTATTTGTCATCAATAATGTCTAATAAAGTGCTTGCTTGTTTTGTGCAATAAAGTGTAATCTTAATATTCCATATCTTCCAAGCCTTCCATAATTTTCGCCTTCTTCTAAATATAAATCTGGTAATAAATAATCTCCTTTTCTTGTATAAGTAACTTTCATTCTTATCATTCCTTTCTTCTTTAAATAGTGTTAATTAATTCATTTTTTGGCACTCATATTAAAATATCTTTAATAACATTTTTCTCAGTATATGGACAACTGACAATGCCATCTATATATAAATGTTCTTGTGATTTAATAATAAATTCTTCTAAAAATTTATCATAATATTCTTTGTTTTTCATCTTCATAATTGATAAAATATCATAATTCGATTCAATATTTTTTAACTCAATTTCGTCAATTTCTTTATGAAATTTAATTCCAATATTATTGTCATTCATAATAGTATTAAGATATTTTAAGTATTCTTTACTGCTTTTAGTTATAAATTCATCTGTGAATTTTATATCTTTAATTTCAATATTGTAGTTTTTATCACGTTTAATTTCTATCATAGATATAAGTCTATGAATCATATCTCTTTTAGCTTCTCTTGATAACAAATCATAAAGAAAAGCAAATTCAATATTTTTAATATTAGTAAAAAATAAAGTGTTATTATTCTCAGTACAATCTAAATTTTTAACAAGTTCTATTGTATATTCTTTACAATTATTATCTGGATCAAGTCTAACTTTTTTTGATTTAGTTTATCAATTTCCTTTTTGATAACATCATTTTTATGATTGATTGTTTCGATATCTAAGTTAGAACTTAAATATAAATCTACTAATTTTTTTTCCTGTAATTTTAATTTTTCGATTGCTTTTTCTATATCTTTTACATTATCACTTTTGGTAGAATTACAAGTTATAATTCCATTATCCATAGAAAGCATAAATAGTGTTAATTCTTCTAATACTTGTTTTAATTTTGTTTCTATTTTTTCAGTATTATAATGAAGTCCAAATCCACTACAATTATGATTTTTACATCTTAAATGGTAGTAAACTTTTTGCTTTCCGCTAGGATATTTAAAAGATTCTGATAATGACATTATCTCACCACAAATAGGGCATTTTACTAAACCAGAAAACAAATGAATATATTCTCCATAGTTAGAATGTTTGTTTTTTACTAAAACATTTCTAGTAGCATTCCATGTTACTTCATCAATAATTGGTTCACAATAATTTTCAACTCTTAAAATATCTTGTGATTTTCTTTTGTACTTTCCATATTCAAAGATACCAATATAAATAGAATTAGTAAGTATTTTATAAACTCTATCAGATTTCCATTTTCCTTGTTTTAAGTAAGCATTATTATCTTTCATAATAGTAGCAATACCTCTTGTAGAATTGCCTTGTTTGCATAATTCAAATATTTCTTTTACAACTTCAGCCTCAATAGGTTTTACTTCTAAATGACCAGTTTCCTTATTTCTAATATAGCCATAAGGTGCTTTGCTAGGAGGAATACGTTCTAATGCCATTTCTTCCATAGCACGTTTAGTTCTTGCTCCAATTTCTTTTCTTTCTCTTTGACCAAATACTAAATTCATTCCCAAAATCATTTCACCATTAGTAGTAGATACATCATAAGGTTCGAGTATTAGTTCTATTTTTACATCATGTTCCTCACAATAATTAAGTAGCCAAAAACCGTCATAATTATTACGAGAAAGTCTATCAACTTTAATTGCAACTAATTTATCAATTTTTTTAGATTTAATATCTTTTAGTAATCTTTGCATTTCGGGTCTCATCAAATCTTTTCCAGAATGTCCAGCATCATTATAAACATCAACAATATCATATTCATTCTTTTCACAATATTCTTTAATCATTCTAAGTTGTGAATCAATAGAATAACCATTATCTCTTTGGTCGTCAGTAGATACTCTTACATAAACACCACATCTCATAGTTTTCCTCCTTTCATTAAATTTCGAAAAATATTAAAATACCTCTCATATGTTTCCTCACTCAAACACTAAATATCAGACACTAAATTGAAAATTTTTAATAGTTTTTATTAATTTTCTCAATTAGAGTGAGTTTTACGAAGTTAAATTTAATATATTTCTCTATATGTTTCCTCACAAATAAGCAAAATGTATAGTCTAAAATTAAAATTTTTTCAAAAATTGTGCAATTTCTTTAAAATTATACTTTTGATTATGTTCTTTAATATAAAAAGGCTTATTTGATATTTCATTAACTTTGTATTCTAGTATTGTAAGAATAGTAGGATATGTAACTTGGTATTCAGTAGGTATTACTACTTGTAGGTTGGTGTGCAAGATAGTTTTAATTTGTCCTAATTTAACCTTATATTTAAAGTTTTTTAAGATGTTGGTTAAATCTTTATTAGGTTTTAGATTTTCAATTACTTTAAATTCAGGCATGAAAAAAGTCCTCCTTTCTAGAAAGAGAACTTTTAAAGTTTTATATAAAATAAAAACTCACGAACAATTAAGTCCGTAAGTTGATTTCAAATGGAGCCAATAGGCAGAATCAAACTGCCGACCTACGGGTTACGAATCCGTTGCTCTATCGACTGAGCTATATTGGCAAAACTAAGTTAATTATATAATAAAAAATAAAAACAATCCACAAAATGTTCTAAAAATGTGGATTGTTTTTAAAGAATATAGAAAAATACAATTTTTAATTATTAAAAAATGCTAAATATCCTCTATAAGCAGTATAAATATCATATTTACTAGTCAATTCATAAGGCGAATGCATTGATAAAACTGGAACACCACAATCAATAACATCAACTCCGCGATTAGCTAAAATATAAGCAATAGTGCCACCACCACCAACATCAACTTTTCCAAGTTCAGTGATTTGAAATTTAACATTATTTGAATTAAATAAAGTTCTAATCTCAGAAACAAACTCAGCATTGGCATCAGAAGCATTGTATTTTCCGCCAGAGCCAGTGTATTTATTTAAGCTAATACCATGTCCCATAAAACCACCATTATCCATATCAGAAACATCAGAATAAAGAGGGTCAACACCTGCATCAACATCAGCAGAAAGCATTTTTGAATTACAGAAAACTTTATCAAGTAAGTTAGGACGATTAATGCCAAGTTTATTCAAAAGTTCAGCAACAAAAGTAGCAAAAACATTTGATTCCATACCAGTATTACCCATACTACCAATCTCTTCTTTATCAGAAAATAGGCAAACAGCAGTCCTTTTAGGATTACTAACATTTAGAATAGCTCTTAAAGAAGTATAGACACAAACTTTATCATCCTGTCCATATCCAGCAACCATAGATTCATCAAAACCAGCACTTCTAGCTTTAAAAGCAGGAACAATTTCAAGTTCACTACTAATGAAATCTTCTTCAGTAATTCCATATTTTTTATTTAAGATTCTTAAAATATTTAATTTTACTGCATCTTTTTCTTCTTCACCATTATCTTTAACAGCAGGAATATTTCCAATAGCTAAATCAAGTTTTTCCCCAGGAATAGCTTCAGAAAGTTTTTTAGAAGCTTGATCTTTTGCAAGATGAGGAAGTAAATCAGTAATCACAAAAACAGGATCAGAATCATCTTCACCAATTTTAACTGTAATTTTCTCACCAGACTTAGTAAATATAACACCATGAATAGCAAGTGGAATAGTAGTCCATTGATACTTTTTAATACCACCATAATAATGAGTATTTAAAAAAGCCATATTACCAGATTGATATAAAGGGTTAGGTTTTAAATCAAGTCTAGGAGAATCAGCATGTGCACCAATAATATTAATACCATTTTCCATAGAATCTTCACCAATAACAGCTAAAAATAAATTTTTGCCTCTATTAACAAAATAAACTTTATCACCGACTTTAAGTTCAGATTTTGAAGCGATATCAACAAAACCATTTTCTTGAGCGATTTTTAGGGAAGTATCAACAATCTCCCTCTCTGTTTTTGAATGATTCAAAAAATACATATATTCATCCGCAAACTTAAAAATATTGCTTTTATCATCATCAGAAATATTAATCCAACCAGATTTATTTTCATATAATAAATTATTCATAATATCATCCTTTCTTTAGTACGATTTGATAAAGTTATACCATAACAAAGCAAAAAAATAAAGATTTGATTTATTAATTAATTTTTTGTATAATTATGACGATAAAAAGAGAGGAAATTTGCATGAGTAAGAAAAATCAGAAGAGAAAGGTGAAAATAGAAAAACTTAACGAAGAAGATGCAAAAGTTTTTGAAAGAGCAGAGAAAATAGTAAAAATGTATAATAAAAAAAGAAACACAGTAATACTAGCAGCCATAACAATATTAGCCGTATTAGCGGCAGCTATAATTGTATTTTCCACAATATTTGCAATATTGAATTATAAAAATTCAAATATAATAAAAGGCGTATCAATTTTAGGAGAAGATGTATCAAATTTATCAAAAACTGATGCAATAAATAAAATAAATCAAAAAATATCTGAAAGAATGACAACAGATATAGTATTAAAACATAATGAAGAAACATATAGCTTTTTACCAGAACAAGTAGATTTAAAATTTAATGTAGAAGAAGTTGTAGAAAAGGCACATGAATTAGGAAGAGATGGAGATATATTTACAAACAACTTTACAATATTAAATACAGAAAGAAATAAAAAGGATTTCAATCTTACAGTAACAATAAATCAAGAAAAACTACAAGAATTAATGGACGAAATAAATGGAAAATTTGCAGACGGAATCAAGCAACCAACTTATGATGTAGATGGAAACACATTAACAATTACAGCAGGAACAACAGGAGCAATTGCAGATGTAAGCAAACTGGCAGATTTAATAGTAGATAAAGAAAAGGCAAATGATTTTTCTACAGATTCAATTGAAATACCAACAACACAAAAAGACGCAGAACCAATAGACATAGAAAAAATACATAATGACATTTATAAAAGCCCAGTAGATGCAACATTCACTAAAAATCCATATAAAATAACATCATCAGAAACAGGATTAGATTTTGCAATAAGTTTAAATGAAGCAAAAGAAATGTTAAAAGAAAACAAGCCAGAATATAAAATAAAATTAAAAACCTTATATCCAGCAGTAACAACTGATTCAATAACAGCAGAAGCATTTCCAGACTTAATAGCATCATTTAGCACAAGTTTTGCATCAAGCAATGCTAATAGAGCAACAAATGTAATATTGGCAACAGAAAGATTTAATGGAAAAGTAGTAATGCCAGGTGAAAAACTATCATTCAATTCAACAGTAGGCAAAAGAACTGCAGCAAGAGGATATAAAGAAGCATCAGTATATGTAAATGGAGAAACATCAACAGACTATGGTGGAGGAATATGCCAAGTCTCAAGTACCTTATATAATGCAACATTAAGAGCAAATTTAGGAATAACTGATAGAAGCAATCACATGTTCACAGTAGGTTATGTACCAATAGGCACAGATGCCACAGTATCATGGGGAGCACCAGATTTTGTATTCAAAAACACAAGAAAATATCCAATAAAAATCGTAGCAACATCAGCAGGAAGAATAGTGAACTTCAAAATTTATGGATTAAAAGAAGATGGAGACTATGACATTGAAATAAAATCAACAAAAACAGGAACAGTACCATTCAAAACAACATACACAACAGACCCAACATTACCACGAGGAACAGAAAAAGTAGTTCAAAAAGGATCAAATGGATCAACATCAATCACATACAAAATTTACAAACAGAATGGAGTAACTGTTAAAACTGAAGTTTTATCAAAAGACACATACAATCCACACAATCAAATAATTGCACGTGGAACAAAATAAAGGCATAAAAGGCCAGGAAAATTATAACAATTTTCCTGGTCTTTAAATTTAATTCTTTTTACGCCATATAAGGAAATAAAGAAATAATGATAAAAATATGACAAAAATAAAAATTATAAAAATAAGATAAAAATAGAATAGAAATTAAATAAATTGTTTAAAATCTTTTCGTAACAAACAAATCAATAAATTGTAACAAAAAAGGTTAAAACACGTGTCCGATTAAGGAAAATTTAACTTGACCAAAACAATCATATTGTCAAAACAACATAGATATTAGAATATATATACAACAAATAAAAACACATTAAGGAGATATCTATGTTAAATAGAAGCAACAAAGTGAAAAAAGTTATTTTAGCAATATTAAGCGTATTTGCAATCTTAGGAATCGCAACAACAGCAACAAAAATTGCAAATAATCAAAAAGCTAAAGTAATGCCAGCATAAACACATGTAACTGGTCAATACGACTTAGTACAACCAGGAGATGAAAATTTACCAGAGACACCAAATGTGCAATTCGATGCATATTTTTTAAACGACTCTGTCAAAACCAGAGGTGCACTGTTGGGGCCGATAAACAAAGATCAAAATCCTATACCAACAAAAGAGTTATATGTAGAGTTGAAAATTTTAGGTGAAGGCAAATTTAAAGATGGACAAATAAAATTTGAACAGAAAAACCATAGACTTATAGGTACATTAGCATCAGATAATGTAATTGATGGAATATATGATAACTACTATAGCCCTATAAAATTAAAAGAAATAACAAATGGAACAACAAAGGTTATTAGATTAGTTGCAAGACCTACTGTAAACAATAAAGATGACTTTTATAGAAATGATAATAAAGTAATTTTAACTGGAAAATATGTAAGTAATGATGGAAGTGAAATAGAAGTTACAAAGACCATAAATTATTCTATAGAAACAATGTACAATAATTTAACTTCAAGTTTAGAAGTAAGAACTAACAATGATACATATCGTTATAGTGATAATGACAAGCCATTTTTTAGTTTAGAAATTATAAATAAAGCTGAACAATTTTCAAGTAGAGAATATTTACTAGAGGATACACAAAAATCAAACGTGTTTAAAATAAATGATATACCTAAGTTCAATGGATATCAACCTGAATATATTAGAGCATATTATACACGTAAATTTGATAACAATTTTTATAAAAACATAGAAACTATAGTATATGATAAAGTTGGAAATACATTAGAAATTAATAACCTGACATATAATAGTGAAGATTGGATAATAAATATAGTATTTGAATATCCAAGAGAGTCAGGTAAAGAACATAAAAGTGAAGAGCTAGAAATGCGTGGAATCTATGATGTAAGCGCATATAATAACGATAATTTTCCTGAGTTGAGAGCACCAACTATAGAAACTGTAATTAAGAAAAAGATTGAATATTTAAAACCGACAGAATATATACATATATACCCTAATTTAGATATTAGTGCCTCAATACTTGGCGAAAATGCTAGAAAGATATATGACAATGAAGAATATGACAGATATGATAGATATGTGGTGAGTTGGACACCATATGATATAACTGCAAAAACTAAAAGTACGACACTAAGTGAAGATAAATCAATAGAAGGGGATTTTCTTAGTACAGACACAAACTATGAAGAAAAGATAAATATAAGCGATATAGTTGTAAATAAAAGCATGAAATATAGTTTTAATAATAAAAAACTTATAGAACAAATATTAGAAGAAGACTCTAGAATAGAAGTATATGACGATGAAACAAATCAACTTATTAGAACATTAAATAAAGAAGAAATTATAAAACAAGAATGGATTGAATATAATTTTGAGAAACCAATAAAACATATAAAAGTAAAATTCATAAATATAGCAATAAATAATCCTGAAAATACAATTACTCTATACTTTTTTAAGGAAATAAATAATGAAAATTTAACCAGAAAAATAGACAGAGATACATTTGAAAAAATTAAATATATTGCAACGTCTCTTCAGATGGAAATTGACGGAAACAATAATAAAATATCAAGTAATAGAGTATATGGAACGCCTAGGCCAAAATTTTCTTATAAAATGAACTTCCATATGGAGAACAGAAGTAAATATATAGAGCAAGGAAAATATAACGGACAAGATACATCAGGATTAGAAAATGAGTTTATTTACAAAATTTCACATGAGGCGGAAAAAATAATATTTAGTCCATCGTATAGGAGATTTGGATTAAATTATGATGAAATAAAGAAATATATAAAAGAAATTAAATTTGAAGATAAACATGGAATGTATGTGTTGAATAACATGAGAGAGGTTCCTGATGTTCCTGGGGAAGAAAGTGTTGATTATATTAAATATAAAGGTATATATTTTGAATATATTCCAGATGATATTCCAGAAGAAAGTTATGTGAAAGTTTATAATTCAAAAACAAATGAATTGATTCATACATTTACTGCAGAAGAAATGAAAAAATACAATTCAAGAAAAGATGCGTTCATCTATCCTAATGAAATAAAAGCAATTAGAATAGAAATGAATTGGTTAATTTATATTTCTAATATTATGAGGGTTGATGAAAACGAAGTTGTTAAATTAGAAGAAAAAAATAATTATTTAAATAATAAAAATATTATTTTAAATAATCCTGAATATTCAGTTATAGAAATAAAAGATGATAAATACTCAGCTCCTATTCAGACTAGAGTCTATGGCAGTATGGTTAATTCGCATGCAACCGTTGGAGGAAGTGTAGATAGACCACTTAATACATATAGTGTTCAAAAAGATGTGAATCAATCTGTATCTGTAGGGTATAGTGGATCTAACGGTTCATCATTATATCCGGTCAGAATTGTAAAAAAAGAAACAATTTTAATTAAATATCCAAAAGAAGTAAAAAGTGTAAAAATAAATAATATTAAAGCAAGTGGAAATCGTTATAATTACGAAATCCCACCAAAAATAATTGGATATGAACAATTTGAAAAAGAAGGTTTTCAGTATTTAAAAGTATATATTGACGCAGAAAAGTTGGGGCAAGGAAAAGAAATAAAAATCAATTCAGATATTAGAATTGACCCAACAATAGAGAAGCAAAGTTTATATGCAACGATATACCATTATAATAATTTTCTAAATTCATATGAGCGTTCAACTAAAGATATAGAAGATATCAATTCTAATGGAGATTTTGAAGAAAATGTAGGACTAGGTAGTATGAGAATAGATGTAGTTACACCTGATACAGTAATAATGTCTCAAAATTTAACTAATTATAATACTAAAGGAGATGTAACATATGGACCTAATACAGGAATTATTGAAAATAATGGTACTGGCAATGCAACAGTAAATATTAATTTAACTAATAGATGGTCTCCTACTATTTCTAATGTAAAGATAATAGGACGAATTCCTTATAAAGGAAATCAAACTGCAATAAGTAAGAAAAATTTAAAATCTACATTTAATACTTTTTTAACAGGGCCAATAAGGATACCAGCAGAGTTGACAGGAAAAGCTAGAATATATTATTCAGAAATAGAATCAAATAATGATATAGATATTAATGATACTACATATAATTGGAAAGAAGATACAATTGAAAATCACAATCAAATAAATTGGGAAAACATAAAAAGTTTTTATATAGATTTAGGAGATAGTACAATTAATGCTGGAAGTAAGTTAACATTTTCATATGATATCAGAGTTCCTGTAGTAAATACATTTAACGAAAAATCTTACGCAACAGCAGCCGCATTATTTGATTTTAATACTCACAAAGATGGAAATATAAAATCAAATGCAGAATCTGATAGAGTAGGAGTTATCTTCGTGAAGAGATATAATTTAAATATATCAGCCCTAATTAAGGGGAATAAAAACCCTATTGCAAAATCGATATATAAAATAGAAAATTACGAAGAAGATGATGATAAAATAGTTAAAACTGGAGAAACTGATAGTCAAGGAAGAGCTGTTGTTAAAGATTTAAGAGTAAATGAAAGATATAAATTAACAGAAGAAACAACAGATAGTGATTATGTTGTAAACAAGCAATCAGTAGACTTCACACTAAAAGAACTAGACAACGGAAATTTGGAGCTAGAAATACAAAAAGGTGGAAACATAGTAGAAACATCAGTAATACAACCAACCGAGACAGAAAACGCAACAGTAAACATTAATATGGAATATTTACAAAAATATTCATTAATTATTAACAAATTAGATAAAGAATCAAGAACGCCGGTAAAGGGAGCTACTTATATATTAAAACCTACGACAGACAATGGCGAGAGTAATATTAGTGGTTCTACTAATGAAAATGGAGAAGTTGTATTTAAAGGGCTAATCCCGAAAGTTAATTATACATTAGAGGAAAAATCATCACCAAAATACTATTTGAATCCGAGAGTTAAATATGAAGTTTCGGAAGTAAATGGAACATATTCAATAAATATTACAGAGGGAGAAGTAGAAAATAAAGAATTAACTCAGAATAATGTGGGATTAAATAATTCTAAAATAACATTATTAGGAGAAAAAATAAAAACTTATGCAATTAATATAAATAAATATGAAAAAGGGAAAAATAAAAAGTTATCAAAAGCACAATTTAAATTAGTTGGAGACGGATATGAAAATGGTAAAACGTTAGAAACAAATGATGATGGAATAGCAAAATTAGAAGGATTGTATGAATACCGAGAAGATAAAGATTATACTGCCGAATATACTGTTACAGAAATTATTGCACCAGATGGTTATAAAAAGTCAGAAGGTACATTAAAGTTTAAAGTACAAAGAAATTCAAGTAATGAAATGGAATTAAAAGTATTAGAAGATACATTAACAAAAAAGAACAAGTCTGATGCAAATGGAAATAAAGGAATAAGAATTGAAAATTCAATTGTAAATATAGACATTGAAAATGAATTATTATTTAAATTGATAAAGAAGGATGGAAAAACTGAAGAGCGTCTATCTAATACAAAATTTGTAATATATAAAGTTAATGAAGATGGTACAGACGAAGTTGCACTAGATATTAAAGGAAATAAAGTTGGAACACTTGAAAGAGATACTAATATACCTAATGGCGAAGGGTATGTAGTAGCAACAAATGAATTTGGAGAAATTAGCCTAGCCCTACCAGAAGGAAAGTATAAATTTATAGAAATACAAGCACCAGATTATAAATATGATTTACCTAGCTCGGAATCTGAGAGAACATATTATTATACAATTAAGGATAATAAAACAACTTATAAATTAGTTGAAAATGAAAATATTAAAAAGGTTCTAAAAGAAAGTTATGGACCAGGAGAAGGAGAAATTGATTCAACATATGTAAATGGTAAAACAATACATTATAAGTTAGATAAAGAAGGTGAAAAATATCATTTAAGGTTTTATGATAATAAATTTAATGTAACAAAAGATATTGAATTAAATTAAGTTGGAAATGATTTTTTAGTATATTCTATAGGAAATAATGGAATTATATATATTATTTCAGGGCAAAAAATGATAAAATTCGATGAAGATGGAAGTTATATAGGTGAATATTTGCTAAAACATATGGAATGGAGAATAGAACTTATGGGTTATTAAGAAAATCAACATTGTTTGGAAATAGAATTTTTGACAATAATAAAGCTATAGTAAATAGATGGTTATTTAATGGAATTTATAATATTGACACAGGGGAAATATTAAGGACGCCAGTTGGCAATAACAAATATAGAATGGAAGTTCAAATAGAAAAACCTAGTTATAAAGATGGATTTATTAGATTAGATATACATAGAAAATTATCAGAAAACAGTATGGGTGTAGTAAATATATATGATAATAATATGAATTTAATAAAAGAATTCCCTGTTAAACTAGCTCAATATGTAAGTAATATAGGCCCTAATAAACGAAACAATTTTGAAGAATTTCATGAAGATGCTGAAGGAAATATCTATATAAATAGTTATATAGATAATAGCTTGGAAGATCAGATAGAAGTTTTTGATAGAGAAGGTAATTTGCAAAAAACAATTCAAAAACCACTTGTATATTTTAAAGTACTACCAGATGGAAAAATATATTTTTACGGATTTGATGGAACAAGAAATAAAGTTATTTTAACTGATAACAATGGAAATAAATTAGCTGAAAAAGAACTAGAAGGTAATAATGTAAAACTTGATACATTAAAAATTAACGCCGATGGTTCAATAGAATATTCAGATAATAATCAAAATTTAATAACCCACAAAATAGACCTTATCGAAGAAGCCTCTACTGAAGAACAACAATCAGAATTAGTAGTAACAAATAACTGGAAAAAATTCAAAATAACAACATCAGCAGGAGAACATGGAAGTATTTCAGGAGCAGGAGAAACTCCATACGAAGAAGTAGAAATCTATTCAAATGCAACAAAAGATATAACAATAACACCTGAAGAAGGTTATAGAATTAAAAAAGTAACTATTAATGGAGCAACAGTTCCAATCACTTTAAACAGTGATAACAAAACAATGACAATAGCAAAATTTGAAAACGTGACAGAAAATAAAGACATCAAAGCAGAATTTTCAAATCAAGGTGTAACAATAAGAATAAATCACTATATAAAAGATACAACAACACCAGTATCACAAAGTGAAGTCCAAACCGTAGATATGGGAGAGAACTACACAACAGCTCCTAAAACACTAGCAAAATATGAGCTAGAAAAAAATGAAAGAGGCGAATATGTAATACCAACTAACGCTTCAGGAACAGTGCCAGTAGTAACTAATCCAGCAGATAAAAGAGATATTGAAGTAACATATTATTACACAAAGAAAAAAGCAAAAGTAATAACAAAATATCTTTTAGACAAAGGTGATGGAAATACAGAAGAAATCAAAACACCAAATGAACAAACACTAGAAATTGATACACAATATACAACATCATCAGACGTAGGAAATCCAAAGTATGAATTAATAAGAGTTGATGGCAATTCAACAGGAACAATTGAAAATACAGATGATATAACTGTTACATATATTTATAGAGTAAAAAGAGCAAAAGTAATTGTAAAGTATTTAGATGTAACAGAATCAGAAACAGGAACACCTTTGCCAAGTAATGATGGAGGAACAGTAGAAGATGTCGAGATAAATGGACAAGTTGATGATAGATATAGAACAACAGAAGCAAACAATGTACAACCAAATTACAGTTTAGTTTCAACACCAGAGAATGATTCAGGTACAATGACAATAGCACCAACAACTGTAGTTTATAAATATAGAAAAGTAGCGCCAACTATCAATAATATAAATGTAACAAAAGTTGGACCAAACAAAATAGCTTCAAAAACACAATTAAACACATATAACATTACATTCAATGTAAATTTATCAAATTACATTGGATCAGGAAGTGTAAAATTAACAGATAAGTTACCATATGGAATACACTATGAAGCAAGTGATGAATTAGCATCAGGATTAGCATTAGATGGTGGTGTTTATAATGATGCAACTAAAGAAATAGTATGGAATATTCCAATTTCTGATATAAGCTCATATAAACAATCTGTTGAAAGAAATGAAAATAACACAACAATTACTCAAGATGGAACAAGTGTTAATGTAACAATAAATAAAACAATATCAATTAGATATAAAGATTTACCAAATTACAATCAAGGCGAAGAGCCAAAAATTGAAAATAGTATATTTGGAAAGATCATACTTGATAGAAATAATGAACGTGAAGTAAATAGTAAATCTAATTCACCAGCAAGTTATAACACTGCAATAACTGTTAAAAAGAAATGGAATGACAACAGCAATTCAGCTGAAAAACGTCCAACATCAATAACTTTTGCATTGTACAAAACAATAAATGGACAAGAAACAAAAGTAAAAGATTATACATTAACAGGAAGTACTACAACAGATGATGGATGGGAAACAAAGATTGAACAATTACCATTATATGATGGAAGAAATCAAACTAGAGATACAGAAATTACAAATGCTGGAGAACTAGGAAATCCAATAACATATAGAATTGAAGAAACATCAAGTAACAAATTTTATCAAAGAGCAACAACAAAGCCAACAGAAAATGAATATATACTAACAAACACATTTACAGTACCAAATGACAAAATTGAAGTACAAGTAAACAAAGTTTGGGAAGATAATTCAAATGCAAATGGCAAAAGACCAGCATCAATCAAATATGTATTATCAGGAAATGGCTTAACAAAAGAGCAAACAGTAACAGGAAATACAAGTACAAATGACGATTGGTCATACAAATTTACAGACTTACCAAAATATGATGCACAAGGAAACGAAATTGTATACACAGTTGCAGAACAAGAAGCAACAACAGATGGATTAAAATTCTACTCAAATGAAATTTCTGGAGAATATACAACAGGAATTACAATAAAAAATAAATTTACAGTACCAGAAAATAAAATTGAAGTACCAGTAACAAAAACATGGTTAGATGATAATAATTCAAGAGCAAAACGTCCAACATCAATTAAGTATGTATTAAGAGGTGGAGCAACAGAAACAGAACAAGTTGTAACAGGCAATAGTACAACAGATGAAAATTGGAATTACACATTTACAAATCTTCCAAAATACAATAATCAAGGAAATGTAATAAACTACAGCATTGAAGAGCAAGAAGTAACTCCAAATGACTTAAAATTCTATACAAAAGCAGTAAATGGATTTAATGTAACAAATACATTCAAAGTACCAGAAGACAAAGTTACACCAAGAGTAACAGTAACATGGGAAGACAGTTCAAATGTAAATGGAAAGAGACCAAACAATATAAAATTAGTTGTAAAAGATAAAGAAGGCAAGACAGTAAAAGAAGCCACAATTACAGGAAATCCAACAGACGACGAATGGAACAAAGTATTTGAAAATGTACCAAAATACGACAAAAACGGAGATCCAATACCATACACAGTAGAAGAAGAACCAAACACACCGGATGGATTAAAATTCTACAAAGTAAAAGTATCAGGAGATATCGATCAAGGATTCAAAGTAACAAATAAATTTGAAGTACCAGATGATAAAATTGAATTAACAGTAAACAAAACTTGGGCAGATGACAACAATGCAAATGCAAAGAGACCAACAAGTGTTAAGTATGTATTAACAGGAAATGGCTTAACAAAAGAACAAGTAGTAACAGGAAGTACGACAACAGATGATAATTGGTCATACAAATTTACAGACTTACCAAAATATAATGCACAAGGAAA
>JABCPQ020000028.1 GCA_013333035.2 Clostridiales bacterium
CATTAATAATAAAACATTAAAATTTGAATTAGATAAGACAAAGCAAGATATATTAAATATATTAAAAATTACTGATAAAGCAAATCTTACAATAAAAGAAGTAAAAGATAATAATGATGAAAAAAATATTATAAATCAAAAATTAATTGATATATCATTGCCATTATCAAAAGCATTTAAAGTCGGACATTGGCAAACAGGATATCATGGCATATCACATACATATGGTATAGATGAAATATATTATAAATATGTAAAGGTTGAAAATGAAGAAATATTGAAGAAATATTTGGAATATTTAAAAGATTATAAAAATCATAATGATATATATTGGGGATACTACGTAGATAATTTGATAGATACTCTAAATTTAACAAAAGAAATGCCTAAAGATGGATGGAAAAAGTTAGAGAAGGATACTACTACTACTCAGCCAACAGAAGAAGGTTTATACTTTATATGGATAAAAGCGCCAAAAACCGAAAAAAATAAAGAATTAGTTGGTTGCGTATTTTCTAAAAGATTTACAAATAATGATATATTAGAAAAACAATTAAAAGAAGTACAAGATAAGAAAAAGTTAGCTGAAGAAAAAACAGAAGATATAGAAAAAAAGAATGTTAAAGAAAATAAAAATCTTGATAAGACTTTATCAAAAAGTAAGTTACCTAAAACAGGAACAGATAATATTTTTGAAATTGTATTTATAGGAACAATAATATTAATAATTATTGTATCATTCATAAAATACAATAAAAATAAAGATATAAAATAGTAAAAAATATTTATTACATATAGAATAATATTTAAAGTACAAAAGAATTTGTTTAAAGAACCAAGGAGGAAATAAAGATGTCTTACGTATTCAACAGAATTACTGTAAAGCCACAATTACCAGAAAGAATAAAGAGATTGGATGATATTTCATATAATTTATGGTGGTCATGGAATACAGAATTTTTAAGACTATTTAAAATAATAGATATAGATTTATGGGAAAAATGTAAGAAAAGTCCAATAAAATTTTTAAAACAAGTATCACAAGAAAAAATAGAAGCATGCACTAAAGACGAAGAGTTTTTAAAACAATATGACAAAATAGTTAAAAACTTTGATGGATACATGAATAGTAAAGCAACATGGTTCAATAAAAAATATCCAGAAAAATCACCAAATGAAATGATTGCATACTTTTCAGCAGAATATGGATTAGATGAAACAGTAGCAATTTATTCAGGAGGTTTAGGAATTTTATCAGGTGACCACATGAAAGGTGCCAGTGATAAAGGAATTCCATTAGTAGGAATAGGTTTATTATATAGAAACGGATATTTTGATCAACAAATTAATGGCTGGGGAGACCAAGAATGTATATATAAAGAAGTAGACACAGACTTGTTACCAATTAAACCAGTAAAAGATAAAGATGGTAATGACTTAATAATATCAGTAAAAATGCCATTAGCAGAATTAAACCTAAAGGTATGGCAAATAGATATAGGTAGAAGAAAACTATATTTAATGGATTCAGACATTGAATCAAATATTGAAGAATATAGAGGAATAACTAAAACATTATATGGTGGAGATCAAGAAATGAGAATCCAACAAGAAATCGTTTTAGGAATGGCAGGTGTAAGATTAGTAAAAGAACTTGGACTAGAGCCAGAAGTATATCACATGAATGAAGGCCATTCATCATTTTTACTATTAGAATTAATTAGACAAACAATACATGAAAAAGAAGTATCATTTAATATAGCAAGAGATATAGTAACAGCCAAAACAGCATTCACAACACATACACCAGTACCAGCCGGAAATGACATATTCCCAATAGAATTAGTAGAAAAATATTTTGATGGAATGTGGAATGAATTAGGAATCACAAGAGATGAATTCATGAGATTAGGAATGAAACCAGGAGATGACTTCTCAAGTGGATTTAACATGGGAATTTTAGCATTAAAAATTGCTGGAAGAAAAAATGGTGTAAGTAAATTACACGGAGCAGTATCAAGAGAATTATTTGGAGATGTATGGCCAGAAGTACCAGCAAATGAATCACCAATTGGATATGTAACAAACGGTGTACACATTTGTTCATGGGTATCACCAGCAATTAAAGAATTATATAATGAATACTTAAAACCATATTGGCAAGACGATATTTCAAACGACGAAACATGGAATGATATATATAAAATACCAAACGATAAATTATGGTCAGTACACCAAGCAAGAAAAGCAAAATTATTAAAGATAGTAAAAGACTCAACAACCTCAAGACTTAGAAGATACAATTATGGATATGATGAAATAGAAAAAATAACGTCAGGATTAGATCAAAATGCATTAACAATTGGATTTGCAAGAAGATTTGCAACATATAAAAGAGCAACATTAATATTCAGAGATTTAGAAAGAATCACACAAATCTGTAATGAAAAAAATCAACCAGTACAATTCATTTTTGCAGGAAAAGCACATCCAAGAGATGTAGAAGGACAACAATTAATTAAATATATACATGAATTATCATAAAAACCACAATTTAAAGGAAAAATCTTTATATTAGAAAATTATAATATTGGTATGTCAAGATATTTAGTAGCAGGTGTAGATGTATGGTTAAATAATCCAAGAAGACCATTAGAAGCATCAGGAACTTCAGGACAAAAAGCAGCAGCAAATGGAGTAATCAATTTCAGCGTATTAGACGGATGGTGGGCAGAAGGATATAATCAAAAGAATGGTTGGAAGATTGGAACAAACTCAGAATACCAAAGTTATGATGAACAAGATGATGTAGATGCAAAAAGTATCTATGATACATTACAAAATAAAATAATTCCAATATATTATGATAAAAATGAAAAAGGTTATTCAGACAAGTGGCTAGAAATTATGAAAAACAATATAGCCACAAACGCAGGACGTTATAGTATGTCAAGAATGTTAGACGACTATACAAAAGATATATACATACCATTAATGAATGCAACAAAAAATAGCTATAGTGATTTAACAAATGTTGCTACATATAATACATGGAAATCAGAAATAGCAAAAGCATTTAATGATATTAAAATTTCACAAGACAAGTCAAACAGTAATGATATAACAGTAAACGCAGGAAAAATAATAACTGTAAAATGTAATATAGAAATACCAGAAAATATCACAATAGATAGCATAGATCCACAAGTATATTATGGAAAAATAACAATGTCAGGAGTAGTTGATGATATTCAAGTATTACCAATGAAATTAGAAAAAGAAGAAAATGGAATATATACATTTTCAAGCAAAATAAATCTAAAATCAGGTGGAGACTATGGATATACATTTAGAATCATACCAAAACATCCAATGTTATTAAATCAAATGGATCTAAATCTAATTAAATGGATAACTGGATAAGGAGAATAACTAATGAAAGAAAAGAAAGAAGAAAAATCAATAACAGACTATGTTGCATTTTATGTAATAATAGGAGTATTGCTAGGAGTAGTGTTAGGAAACGCAATACAAAATGCAGCATTAGGAATACTTTTAGGTACCTCAATAGGATTAGCCTCAGGAGTAATTCAAAAAATGAACAAAAAAATGGAAAAAGAAAATAAAAAATAATTGATAAAAGTCACTTTTGAGTATATAATCAAAGTGACTTTTTCCTTTATAAATGGGGGTAAAATGAACGTTGTAATAAAAGCAGGATGTATTTTAATAAATAAAAAGCAAAGAAAAATAGCTTTAGTTGTTCAAAATGGAGAATATTCATTTCCAAAAGGACATTTAGAAAAAAATGAAACAATAGAGGAATGTGCAATCCGTGAAACAATAGAAGAAACAGGACATGAGGTTAAAATACTTAAAAAGTTAAAACCAATTAAATATAGATCTCAAGAAGATAAAATATATGAAAACCATTATTTTATAGGGATTGATGAAGGAATAACAAACAAAAAAATTGAGGACAAAGATAAAGAAGAAGTTGAATGGCATCAATTTGAAGAAATTGAAGAAACACTCTCATATACATACCTAAAAGAATTTTGGAAAGTAATAAAAAACGATGTAGCAAAATTATTAATTGAAAATAAAGACAAAAGGGGTAAATAATGGCGCTAGAAAAAACAAAACTAACAAAAGAAAAAATTATCGATATTGTTACAAATGATTATGGATTACTAGGAATAATTCAAATAAATTATATAAATAGAGGAACTTCAAATATATTTCAAGTAATTGTAAATGATAAGAAATATATATTAAAAGAATTTAATTCAGAAAGAACAATAGAATATATTGAAAAAGAAATAAATATCATCAATTTTTTATCAACTAAAGGCATTTCAGTCCCTAAATACATTCAACTAAAAAATGGAGAATATTATACAAAATATCAAGACAGAATAATTATAATGCAAGAATTTATTGAAGGCGAAGTTTTAGAAGATAATTCAGCAAACCATGAACAATTAATAAAATCAGCCAAACTTCTAGGAAAATTAATTAAAACACTAGAAAAATATCCAGATCTAGATGATGAAGATATTATTAATCAAAAATTCTCAAAGAGATACTTACTAGATGCAATAGAAAAAATTAAGATTGAGAAAAACAAAATAAATACTGATAATAAATATAAAGAAATATTTATCAAAGATTATGAAACTAAAATTGGAATAGCACAAGAATTAGCAAATAATTTTAATTTTGAAATAATAAACAAATTAACAATTAAAAATACTCATGGTGATTACTGCAATTTGCAGTTAATATACAATAATAAAGAAGATATAACAGTAATAGATTTTGAAACAGCAAAGAAAATGCCAATAATTTGGGATATTATGAGATCATATTGTTATATGGATAAAGAAGCAAAAGATGGAATAGTAAATATAGAAAATTTAAAAGAATATGTAAAAGAAGTAAACAAGTATATAAAATTAAATAAATATGATTTAAAATATGCAGCAGATATATTCTTAATTCAACTAATAGGTAGTGTTTTTGGATATAGAGAATATAATAAAGACTATAATCAAAAAAATTTACTAAGATTTGCATTATTTAGAACAAAGATTTGTAAAGACTTATATAAAAATTCAAATAAAATAAGTAAAGAACTTTTAAAAATGTTGGAGGAAAAGAAAATGAAAAAAATTTTAATAGCAACAAGAAACAAAGACAAATTTGCAACAATCAAACAAGTATTAAGCAAAATGGCTAAAGAAGAATATAGCTATTACAGCTTATATGATATCGAAGGTTTGGACAAAGATGAAAAAGAAAGTGGAACAATCGACAAAAGAGCTTATGACAAAGCAAACCAAATATATCAAACAATAGAAAATAATGATTTTGAGTATATAATTGGAATAGATGATGGTATTAAATTAAAAGGTGTTTTACGTGAAAATGTAAAAGACTATTTATACGATATTATTGATGATAAGTATTTATCAGAAGGTGAACAAATTGAAATAGTAAGAGCATATTGCTTTATGGATAAAAACGGTGAATATAAATCAACAATAACAGAAATTCCGTTCAAATATAAAAAATACAATGGAAAGCTAAAAATTGAAGCAAATACATATCCACTAAGTCATGTATTAACACCAGTAGACTCAGATATTCCAGTATCAGATTTAAGCAATGAAGATGATATTAATTATTGTTTTAAATATACAGAACCAAAATTAAAAGAATTTTTTAAATAAAAAATGGAGACAAAATGAATACAGACCTTGAATTATATAGAGTGTTTTGTGAAGTTGTAAAATATAAAAATATCTCAAAAACAGCCGAAAGTATGTATATTTCGCAATCAGCAATAACACAATCCATACAAAAGTTGGAAAATTTACTTGGAGGAAAAGTCTTTCATAGAAACAAAAACGGAGTAGAATTAACCGAAGAAGGAAAGCACTTATATGAATATATTAAAGACAGTGTAGAAAAAATAAATAACGCCGAAAATATATTTTCAAAATACAATAATTTAGAAAAGGGAAAAGTAAGAATAGCTGGAAGTAGCTTTTTACTATCATCATTAATATTTGACCCAATTTTATCATTCATTAAAAAATACCCTCAAATAGACATATTAATGAATAATGGATCAACAGAAAATTTGATGAATAAATTAGTAAATGGAGAATTAGATATAGTAGCATTAAATCTACCATTTAAGAGTAAAAAATATTCAAATATTCAAATAATACCATTAAGGAAAACAAGATTTTGCTTTTTTGCAAGTAAAAAATATCTAGAACAAAATCCAGTCAGTAATATTAGTGATTTAGAAGGAAAAAAACTTATATTACCAAAAAGACTTTCTTCAAGACAAAAAATATTAGAGTATTTTTGCCAAAAAGAAGATATAGAATTAGAAGCTAATTATGAGATATCAAGTTCATCAATCATGAAAAAATTAGTATTAAATGATATTGGAATAGGATTTATTAATTTAGAGAATTTAGAAGATATAAAAGATAAAATAACAATAATAAAAACAATAGAGTTTGAAGATATAAAAGAAGGAATTGCAATATTAAATAAAAACCTATTAAATAAAGCAACAATAGAATTAGTTAAGGAAATAGAAAATAAATATAAGCAAAAGTAATAATTGATATTAGAAAAAACAATTTTACAAACCTCTTAAAAGATAATAAAATTTATTAGCGTAAATGATAAAGAAGGGGCAAAAATGGTTAAGTCATATCAAAAAATATTAGATATGGAATCTATGATTATGTTAAGGCTAGAACAAAATAGAAAGAAATTAGATAATATAAGACAGATTCTATATCATGAAAAAGATTCAATAATAAACACATTAATAAAATATTTGAAAATCGAGCTTAATAAAGATTACTTTAAATATAAAATTATTGATATAAATAATAATATTGCAGATATACTTGTAAGCCAAGATAGTGAAATTTTTAAGAATTTGATACAAGAAAATGATTTTTTTGAATTTAATATAGAAGATTTAATTGATAATAAAATCTTCAATAATCAAGAAGAAATAATAATTATAGACTTAAATTTTGAAGACAAAAAAATAAATTTAGGATATTTATGTGATTCTCTAAATTATAAAAATTTATCATATTCCGAAAGATTAAAAAATGCACTAACCTCCTTCATAGATCTTGTTATAAATAAGAAAATTAATAACAACATTTACAAAAAAGCAGAAAAGAGGTAAGAAATGAACGATATTGTAACTAATATTGATACTAAAGACAATAATAATGAAGTAAATACAATAGATATTTCTGAATTAGGAAAACAAATAGGAATGGAAGAAAAAGAGCAAACATTACCAAACGGTAAAATTGTTAATACTTTAGTATGGGATTCAGAAAACTTAGTCAAAGCAGTTGAAGCTGTAAAACACTTATCTTCAGAAGGAAAACCAGTAAGAATAACAGGTCAAGCACCAGCTTGGTTAGTATCTGCATTAACACATACAGTTCATCCATGTCCAGTAGGAGTATATATGCCTGCAATAGGAAAAGATGTTGCAATCCCACAATTAGCACACGGAGAAAAGAATCCAGAAGGAGAAGTAGCATTTAAAACAACAGAACAGGGAAACTCTATTTTAGTAGAATATAATATGGACTTACCAGAAGGAATTACAACATATGATGAAAATAACTTATTAAAAGTTGTAGTACCAAATATAACAGCAGGAAAAGCAGTTTATTTATCAGGAAGAGGACCAAACTATTTAACAGTAGCAATTGCAGAAGCTTATGCACATACAAATAGTAGTGTATCATTATTTCAACCAGGAGTAGGATATACTTGCTCAATAACACATTCAAGAGATAAAAAGCTTGGAGATTTAACAAAAGATCCAATAGGAAAAGAAATGTTAAAAGAAGAATTAATTCAATCAAAAATAAATGAAGATATAAACAAAATAAATAAATAAGAAGTTAAAAGGGCATATTCAAAATATGCTCTTTTTTTATAAGAAAAATTTATTATACTGACCTATCAGTCTACACAAAAAAATGTTAAAATATGATATAAATAAGCAGATAAAAAAATAAATTTTAAGAGGTAATTTATGAGCAAAAGATTATATGAAATTGTAGAAATTAAAGATTTAAAAGATATGTTAAATAAAACAAAAGTATTATATGGAGATAGAGTAGCATTCAAAGTAGCAGAAGGTGAAGATAAATATAGAGAAATAACACACTCAGAAGTAAGAGACATGGTAGACGCACTAGGAACAAAATTAATCAATATGGGATTAAAAGGCAAAAGAATTGGTGTAATTGGTGAAAATAGATATGAATGGGAAGTAGCATATTTAGCAACAGTATGTGGAGTAGGAACAATAGTACCATTAGATAAAGCATTACCAGAAAGTGAATTAGAATCTTTAGTAGAAAGATCAGAAATCGAAGCAATATTTTATTCAGAAAAATATGAAGAAACTGTAACAAGAATTAAATATAATGAAAAAAATAAGTTAAAACATTTAATATCAATGGATAATTGTGCACACAAAGAAGGAATTTATTCAGAATCAGAATTAATTGACATGGGAAAAGAATTGATAGAAAAAGGTGATAGATCATTCCTAGATGCAACAATAGATCCAGAAGAAATGCAAATAATGTTATTTACATCAGGAACAACTTCACAATCAAAAGTAGTAGCATTATGTCATAGAAATTTAGTATCAAATTTAATGGATATTGCAAGTATTTTAGATATTAATGAAAAAGACGTATTCCTATCATTTTTACCAGTACACCACGTATTTGAATGTACAGTAGGATTTTTATTCTCATTATATAAAGGAGCAAAAACAGTATTTTGTAGTGGAATTAGACATATTGCAGAAGATTTAAATAAACATAAAATTACATTTATGGCATGTGTACCAGGAATGTATGAAATGATGTACCCAGCAATAATTAAGCAACTAGAAAAAGAAGGAAAACTAAAAGAAGTACAAGAAAAAATAGAAAAATATAAAGATTTATCATTAGAAGAAAAAGGAAAGTACTTCCAAGAAGTAAATGATATTTTAGGTGGACACATTAGATTATTAGTAAGTGGTGCAGCTGCACTTGATTCACATATTGAAGCAAAATATAGAGAAATGGGATTAAACTTAGTCCAAGGATATGGATTAACAGAAACTTCACCAGTTGTAGGTGTTGGAACAGCAAAGAATTATAGATTAGGATCAATAGGAATAACAGTACCATCAGTAGAAGCAAAACTAGCAGATGTTAATTCAGAAGGCATGGGCGAATTATTAGTAAAAGGTCCAAGTATAATGTTAGGCTATTATCAAAATGAAGAAGCAACAAAAGAAGCAATTGAAGACGGATGGTTCCATACAGGAGACTTAGCAAAAATTGATGAAGATGGATATATATTCATCTGTGGAAGAAAGAAAAGCGTAATAGTATTAAAAAATGGAAAAAATATATTCCCAGAAGAAATGGAAGCATTAGTAAACAAAATTGAAGGTGTAAAAGAATCATTCATATATGGCAAAAAAATGTCAGACGATGAAAATGATATAAAAATCAATGCAAAAATAGTAATTGATAGAGCAATTGTAGAAGATTCATATAAAGTAAAAACAGACAAAGAAATTAAAGCAGCACTATCAGAAAAGATTAAAGAAGTAAATGCAAAAATGCCAGGATATAAAGCAATAAGAGGAATGATTATAACAGAAGAACCATTATTGAAAACAACAACAAATAAAATAAAAAGGCAGGCAAATTTAGATGTTATCGAAGGAAATAAAAACTAAAATACTTGGACAAACATGCATCGAATTTAGTGAAATAAATTCAACACAAAAATATATACATACCCAAATAAATGAAAACAATATAAAAAACGGAACAGTCGTAATAGCAGACGTACAAACAGACGCAATAGGAACACATGGACGAAAATGGTATACAAAAAAAGACAATATAGCATTTTCGTTATACATGGAAATAAATAAAAATGTAAAAAAGTTAGAAGGATTAACATATAAAATAGCCGAAATTTTAGTGCAAATATTCCAAGAAAAATATAATATTAAGTTAGAAATAAAAAAGCCAAATGACTTAATCTATAAGGGAAAAAAAGTAGGTGGAATATTAACAGAAACTAAATTACATAATGAAGAAGTTAAATATTTAGTAATTGGAATTGGAATCAACATAACAAAACAAAAATTTCAAGAAGAAATTAAAGATATTGCAACATCAATAGAAGATGAATTTAATGTACAAATAGATAGAACATTTATAATAACCGAATTTTGCAACAGATTTGAAGAAGAAATATTAAAAATCAAATAAGGAGACAAAATGAAAATAGGATTTTTATTTCCAGGACAAGGTTCACAAACAGTAGGAATGGGAAAAGATTTATACGAAAACTACGAAAACTATGAAATAGTAAGAGAAATATATGACAAAGCAGAAGAAATAACTAAAATCCCAATTAAAAAATTAAGTTTTGAAGGACCTGAAGAAGAATTAAACAAAACTCAAAACACACAATTAGCAATATTGACAATGTCATTAGCAATAACCAAATTGTTAGAAACAGAAGGCATTAAAGCAGATATCTCAGCAGGATTAAGCTTAGGAGAATATAGCGCATTAATAAATTCAAAAGCAATAACAATTGAAGATGGATTTAAAATTGTCAAAGCAAGGGGCAAGTATATGCAAGAGCTATGTCCAAAAGGTGATTGGAAAATGGCAGCAATCATGGGGTTAACAGAAGACCAAGTAAATGAAGGTATCTCAAAAGTAAAAAGTGGATTCGTAAAAGCAGTAAACTTTAACACAGAAGGACAAATAGTATTATCAGGTGAAACAAAAGCAATAGAAGAAGCTTGTACATACTTAAAAGAAATGGGAGCTAAAAGAGCACTTCCATTAAACACAGCAGGTCCATTCCATACAGAAAAATTAATTGAAAGTTCAAAAGCATTAAGAGAAGAATTAGAAAACTATACTTTCAATAAATTTGAAAGCAAAGTAATAAAAAATCTAACTGGAGATACATATTATAGCGATGAAGACAATATCAAAGAAATCCTAGCAGAACATATAATAAATCCAGTACAATTCAAAAAAACACTTAAAAAAATGTTAGAAGAAAGAATTGATACATTCATTGAAATAGGACCTGGAAAAACATTATCAGGATTCCTAAAAAGAATAGAAACTGACAAAGAAATAAAAATCTTAAACATATCAAATGTAGAAACATATAAAAATACATTATCAATATTAAAAGGAGAATAGTGATGTCAAAAGTAGCATTTATAACAGGAGCAACAAGAGGAATCGGAAGAGCCATTGCTCTAGAATTAGCAAATGAAGGATACAACATAGCATTAAATTATAGAACAGAAAATGAAGCATTAGAAACATTAAAAAAGGAAATTAGTGAATTAGGTGTAGAATGTTATCCAGTACAAGGAGATGTATCAAAAGCAGAAGATTCAGAAAGAATGACAAAAGAAATAATTGAACATTTTGAACAAATAGATGTATTAGTAAATAATGCAGGAATAACAAAAGATAAGTTAATACAAAGAATGAAAGAAGAAGAATTTACAGACGTAATAAATGTTAACTTAGTAGGAACATTCAATATCACAAAAAATGTTATTAAATATATGACTAAAAAAAGATATGGAAAGATAATAAACATATCTTCAGTAGTAGGAATATCAGGTAATGCAGGACAATCAAACTATGCAGCATCAAAAGCAGGAATAATTGGATTCACAAAAAGTATAGCAAAAGAACTAGCATCAAGAAATATCACAGCAAACGCAGTTGCACCAGGATTCATCAAAACAGATATGACAAATGTATTAAAAGATGAGGTAAAAGAAGCAATAGAAGGAACAATTCCTTTAAAAAGATTAGGAACAGCAGAAGATGTAGCAAAAGTAGTAAAATTTTTAGCATCAGACGATAGCAATTACATAACAGGGCAAGTAATAAATGTAGATGGTGGAATGCTAATGTAATTAAAAAATATTCTGAATATAATAAGGAGAAGAAAGTGAAAAGAGTAGTTATTACAGGAATGGGAACAATAAACCCAATAGGACATAATGTAAATGAAACATGGGAATCAATTAAAAATAAAGAATGTGGAATACAAGAAATATCATTAATAGATTCAAGTACATATAAAACAAAATTTGATGCAGAAATCAAAAACTATGATCCAAATGAATTTTTTGACCCAAAAACAGCAAAGAGAAATGATAGATATACACAACTTGGAATGATTGCAGCAAGGGAAGCAGTTAAAGATTCAGGAATAACACCAGAGAATTCAGATTATTCAAGAATAGGAACATATTTTAGTTCAGGAATTGGAGGATTAACAACAATTCAAGAACAATGTAAAATCTACTTTGAAAAAGGAAATACAAGAGTATCACCATTATTTATACCAATGGGAATCTCAAATATGGCTGCAGGGACAATCGCAATAGAATATGGATTCAAAGGAGAATCTATGTCAATAGTAACAGCATGTGCCTCAAGTGCACACGCAATTGGAGAAGCATATAGAGCAATCCAATTAGGAGAAGAAGACATCATATTAGCAGGAGGATCTGAAGCATCAATAAATGAAGTAGCATTAGCAGGATTCGAAAACATGAAAGCATTAACACATGCAACAGAAGTTAATAGAGCAAGTATTCCATTTGATGCAGAAAGAAGCGGATTTGTAATGGGCGAAGGTGCTGGAGCAATAATTTTAGAAGAACTAGAACATGCCAAAGCAAGAGGAGCTAAAATATATGCAGAATTAATAGGATATGGATCAACAACAGACGCATATCATATAACATCACCATCACCTGACGGAGAAGGTGGAGCAAATGCAATGAAAAGAGCGTTAAAAAATGCAAATATTAAGCCAGAAGAAGTAGACTATATTAATGCACATGGAACATCAACACATTTAAATGATGCAACAGAAACAAAAGCAATAAAAACAGCATTTGGAGAACATGCAAAAAAATTAATGGTAAGCTCGACAAAAGGAAATACAGGACATTTATTAGGTGGAGCAGGAGTACTAGAAGCGATTATAAGTGTAAAAGCAATAAACGATTCACTAGTACCACCAACAATTAATTATAAAGTAAAAGATGAAGAATGTGACTTAGATATAGTACCAAATGAACCAAGAAAAGCAGATATTAAAGTAGCAATGTCAAACTCATTAGGATTTGGAGGACACAATGCAACTATAATATTAAGAAAATATGAGGAATAATAGGAGTATAAAATGGAAAATGATAAAGTAAAAGAATTATTAGAAATAATGGAAAATCATAACTTATCAGAAATAAGTTTAGAAACACCTGATGGATTCAAAATTGCAATGAAAAAAGCAGAAGCAATATCTGAAAATGTTATAGTAAAACCAGTAGCACAAGTAGTAGCTAAAGAAGAAGTAAAAGAAGAACCAAAAGCAGAAGAAAGAAAAGGAAACATAGTAAAATCACCAATGGTAGGAACATTTTATGCAAAACCATCACCAACAGCAAATCAATATGTAGAAATAGGATCAACTGTATCAAAAGGTGACACATTATGCATAATAGAAGCAATGAAACTAATGAATGAAATTGAATCAGATTATTCAGGAAAAGTAACTGAAATTCTAGTAAAAGATGGAGAAACAGTAGAGTACGGAACACCTCTATTTGTAATAGAATAATAAAATTAGGAGTAATATATGTTAAATAAAGAACAAATTGAATCAATAATTCCACAAAGAGATCCATTTTTAATGATAGATGAAGTAGAAGAATATCAACCAGGAGAATATTGTATAGGATACAAAAATGTAACAGGTGATGAATACTTCTTCAAAGGACATTTTCCAGGAAATCCAATAATGCCAGGAGTATTAATAACAGAAAGTTTAGCACAAGCAGGAGCAGTAGCAATACTATCATTAGAAGAAAATAAAGGAAAAAATGCACTATTTGCAGGAATAGACAAAATGAAATTCAAGAAAATGGTAGTACCAGGAGACAAGCTAAAACTAGAAGTAAGAATAATAAAAAGAAAAGGACCAATTGGTGTAGGAGAAGCAATCGCAACAGTTGATGGTAAAATTGCAGCAAAAGGTGAATTAACATTTGCACTAGTATAAAATTCAATCAAAAACGCATAAAGAAAGGGAAAAGAATGAAAAAAATATTAATTGCAAATCGTGGAGAAATAGCAGTCCGTATTATCAGAGCATGCAAAGAAATGAATATCAAAACAGTAGCAGTATATTCAGAAGCAGATAAAGAAGCATTACATACGAAACTAGCAGACGAAGCAGTATGTATCGGACCAGCAAATTCAAAACAAAGCTATTTAAATATAAAAAATATAATAGAAGCAGCAAGAATTACAAACGCAGACAGTATCCACCCAGGATTCGGATTTTTGTCAGAAAACGCTCAGTTTGCAAAAATTTGCGAAGAATCAAACATCAAATTCATAGGACCAAAATCATCAGTAATTGATATGTTAGGAAACAAATCAAACAGTAAAACAATGATGAAATCTGTAGGAGTACCAGTAATACCAGGATCAGAAGGCAGTATATCAGGATATACTGACGCAGAGAAGATTTGTAAGAAAATAGGATACCCAGTATTATTAAAAGCTGCAGCAGGTGGTGGAGGAAAAGGAATTCGTCAAGTAAATAATGAAGACGAATTAAGAACAGAATATGAAATTGTAAAACAAGAAGCAAAAAATGCATTTAATGATGACGAAATATATATTGAAAAGTTTGTACAAAATCCACGCCATGTAGAAATACAAATATTAGCAGACGAACACGGAAATGTAATTCATTTAGGAGAAAGAGATTGCTCAATACAAAGAAATCATCAAAAAATGATAGAAGAAACACCATCAACAGCAGTAGATGATAAATTAAGAAACAAAATGGGATTAGCAGCAATAAAGGCAGCGAAAGCAGCAGGATACACAAGTTGTGGAACAGTAGAATTTTTAGTAGATAAAGACAAAAACTTTTATTTCATGGAAATGAACACAAGAATTCAGGTAGAACACCCAATAACAGAAATGCGCACAGGAATAGATATAGTAAAATCACAAATAAGAATAGCTGCAGGAGAAGAATTAAAAATAAAGCAAAAAGATGTAAAATTTGAAGGACATAGTATTGAATGCCGTATTAATGCAGAAAATCCAATGAAAAACTTCATGCCATCACCAGGAACTATAACAGATATAAATTTACCTGGAGGAAATGGAGTAAGAATAGATACAGCAATATATAATGGATATAAAATCCCACCATATTATGATTCAATGATAGCAAAGCTAATAGTGCATGGAAGCAATAGAAATGAAGCAATAAGCAAAATGAAAAGATCATTAGAAGAATTAGTAATAGACGGAATAGAAACAAACCGAGATTTCCTATACGAAATAATTAAAAACATCAATTTTATTAGAGGAAACTTCGACACATCATTTATTGAAAAGGAAATGCTTAAGAAAGAGGATTAATAATGATTGTTGATAAAATCAAGAAACGTGAGCCATCAAAAGTAAATATTATAAATAAAAATCAAGTAGATATCCCAATAGATAAATGGGTAAAATGCGAAAAATGTAAAGAAATAATATATAAAGAAGACTTAAGAAAAAATCTAAGCATTTGCCCAAACTGTGGTCACTATTTTAGAGTACATATTGGAAAAAGAATAGAAATGATAGCAGACGAAGGAACATATCAAAGATTTGACTTAAATATAGACACAAGCAACCCATTAGATCTAGAAGACTATCCAAAAAAGTTAAAAAGATTAAGAGAAATCACACATTTAGAAGAAGCAGTATCAAGTGGAAAATGCAAGATAAATGGTGAAGAAACAGTTTTATGCATAATGGATAGTGGATTTTTAATGGGAAGTATGGGAGTTGTAGTAGGCGAAAAAATCACTTATGCAATAGAACAAGCAATAAAAGAAAAATTACCAATAATAATATTCTGTGTATCAGGTGGAGCAAGAATGCAAGAAGGAATAATGTCATTAATGCAAATGGCAAAAACAACAGCAGCACTAACAAAACTTGATGAAGCGGGACTATTATATATATCAGTATTAACAGACCCAACATATGGAGGAGTAACAGCCTCATTCGCAAGTCTAGGAGATATTATATTAGCAGAACCAGGAGCAATGATTGGATTTGCAGGACAAAGAGTAATAGAGCAAACAATAGGCGAAAAATTACCAGAAGGATTTCAAACATCAGAATTCTTATTAGAACATGGATTTATTGATAAAATTGTCAAAAGGGAAGACATGAAAGACACATTAAGCACATTAATAAAATTCCATAAAGGAGGAATTCAAAATGGCAAAAACTAAACAAGAAACACAAGAATTAACAGCATGGCAAAAAGTCGAAATAGCCAGAAATCCAAAAAGAAGAACCTCAATAGAATATATTGAACAAATCTTTGATGAATTCATAGAATTGCACGGAGACAGAAATTTTAAAGATGACCAAGCAATAATATGTGGCTTAGCAAGAATAGGAAACCAAAGCTATACAATCATAGCAGAGCAAAAAGGAAGAACAACAAAAGAAAATGTTCTAAGAAACTTTGGAATGCCAAACCCAGAAAGTTATAGAAAAGCAATTAGATTTATGAAACAAGCAGAAAAATTTAATCGCCCAGTAATAACATTCATCGACACAAAAGGAGCATACCCAGGAGTAGGTGCAGAAGAAAGAGGCCAAGGCGAAGCAATAGCAAAATCAATGTTTGAAATGGCAAAATTAAAAGTACCAGTAATCTCAATAGTAATTGGAGAAGGATCAAGTGGTGGAGCATTAGCAATAGGAGTATCAAACAAAATCTATATGTTAGAAAATGCAATATACTCAATTCTATCACCAGAAGGATATTCATCAATATTGTGGAAAGATTCAAATAGATACAAAGAAGCAGCAGAAAAGATGAAATTAACAGCAAATGATCTATATGAAATGAAAGTAATAGACACAATTATACCAGAACCAATAGAAATGCAAGAAAGCGACTTTGACAAAGTAGCAAAAACAATAAAAAATGAAATAAAGAAAGACGTTGAAAAAATGCAAAAGCAAGCTAAAGAAGCCATTGTAGAACAACGTTATCAAAAATTCCGTAATTTAGGAACATTTATAACATTATAAAACAAATTCCAAAACAATATAAAAATAAAAAGGAGAAAAAAAGAAATGTTATTAGAAAACAAAAAAATCTTAATAATGGGAATCAGAAACAAATGGAGCATTGCATATGGAATAGCAAAATCAGCATATGAAAATGGAGCAAAATTAATATTCACATATTCAGACGAAGAATCAAGACCAAAATTAGAAGCTCTAGTAGAAGAATTTGAAGGAAGCAAATTTTACAAATTAGAAGACGCATCAGAAGATGAAAAAGTAGAAGAATCATTCAAAGTAATCAAAGAAAATGAAGGACAAATTGATGGAATGGTACATGCAATAGCACATGCTAAAACAGAAGACCTAGCAAACGATTTCATATACACATCAAAAGATGGCTATGCACACGCAATGGGTGTAAGTGCATACTCACTAATCTTAGTAAGCCGTGTAGCAAAAGAATTAGACATGTTAGCACCAAACGCAAGTATTGTAACATTAACATATCTAGGATCAGAAAAAGTAATGCAAGGTTACAATGTAATGGGAGCAGCAAAAGCAGCTCTAGAAGCCAACGTACGCTACCTAGCAAACGATTTAGGAAAAGACGGAATAAGAGTCAATGCAGTATCAGCAGGACCAATCAAAACATTATCAGCACGTGGAATCAAAAACTTCTCATCAATTTTAGACATAGTAGAAGAAAAAGCACCACTGAAACGTAATGTAACACCATACGAAATAGGCCAATTAACAACAACATTATTAAGTGACATGACAAGTGCCGTAACAGGACAAGTAATATACTCAGACTGTGGCTACAGCATAATGGGATAAAAATAAAAGCTATTAAATCAATACGATTTAGTAGCTTTTATTAACTTAAGCACTAAAATACCAGCTATGCTAGTGAGTCAAATGACACTTATAGTTATGAGAGTGGTATCAAAATAAAAACTCTCCATGTTATAATAAAGTTAAGTTTGTCCAGATTAAAATTTATTATAAATGGAGAAGAAAACGCATGAATATAAATATTATATAGTTTTTACAATATGGATTGTTAATATTTTTTTACAAAATTTTATAAGGATACTTTTTTATATTCACTATGATTTAAGTAATTTAATGAACTATAATTACTTTAACTTTATTTAATGAATCTGTTTTATTATATTTCTACTGAAACTTTAGGTAGAAAAAAGATTAATGTAATGACTGACTGCTTGACTCTTACGATTTTTTCTGATAGATATATGGGTATATGGAAAAATAGATACTCTCTTGTCGGAAGGAATAATGGCAGAAATTTTTTTATGGAGTCAAATTAAAAACAAAAAAGCTATGTTTATTCCAAATATATATGGACTACAAATGGTTGAAATGAATTATTTGAAAGTAAAAGAATGGCTTAATAATATGACTGATGAAAAATTCAGAAGTGATATTTTTAATAGTCTGTTAACACCATATAAAATGGAAACACATAAAACTGTTTATATTGGAGCAAATTTTGTGAATTATAAGCATATTGATTGGGCAAGAGTACAAGCATATAAAGAAAGATTGTGTCCGATTTCTCCGCAGAACATTTTAAGTTGTTTTTTATATCATAGTTTTGATGATAATGGAACTAGATATTTAAAAGATAGACTTACATTACTTGCTAAATCTGATATATATTGGTTATGCATTGATTCAATTAATTTAAAAGATGAATTAAATAAACTTGACTAAAACACTTTGGAAGAGTTGTATATATTAAACACTATTTATACAGATAAAGCAGTAAAAATCATTGATTGGGGTGACATTAACGTTCCTAAATATGATAAATCCAAAATGTGGGCATTGACTAGTAAGGAACAAAAAGAAATACTTGGAAGCAATTGGCCGATAGAATTTAAAAAGTAGAGGTACAAACAATGGAAAAGTACTATGAACGATTAAACACAAAATGCAAAGAGGTTGCTAAAGTGGTTATCAAAGATAATAGCATATTAAGTGATAATATGTTGAAAAAAGAAGAAAGAGAATTATTACTTTCAGATTGGAATGCCTTTTTGATTGGATTAATTTCTGACCAATCCGTGAAGGCAGAAGTAGCATGGCGATTACCTTATTATCTTTCAAAAAGATTAGGACATTTCGACTTATGCAGAATCGCAGAAGAGGAAACAGTTAAATCTTTAGAAAATATTATAAAAGAAAAACCAGCATTACATCGTTATCCAAGAAAAATAGCTGAATACATTTTCTTTGCGGTTAATAAGATTGTTAAAGAATATAATTCAGATGTTGAAAATATTTGGAAAAATGATTTGAATGCAGAACAAGTGGTAGAAAAATTAGAAGAATTTAAAGGAATCAGCTATAAGAAAGCAGCGCTTGGAGCTTTGTTGCTTGTTCGTGACTTTGGTGTGACACTTGAAAATTTGTATTGCATTGATATTGCATATGATGTCCATATTAGAAGAATCTTTTTAAGAATGGGACTTACTGATAAGGACAATATAAAAGATATTACAGCAAGTGCAAGAAAAATTTGCAATGAATTTCCTGGTTCTTTAACTCTTCCGTTTTGGGTGGCAGGTAGAGAATATTGCAGGCAAACAAATCCTAAATGTAATGAATGCTATTTAACCAATTTTTGCATGAAGAAAACAGAACTTGGTAAAGAACTATAATGTTTTATGGAGAGACTAGATATGATTTATATATAGTCTCTTTATTCATATAAAGTATGATCAGTTTATAAATTTTTTTATTAAATAATGTAAAATTTTTTTATTTTAAAAAATGCTGTATTAAGAATAGAGCTGTTATATAAAGATATATTATTTTAGGCAGTAAGAAAACATATTTATAATAATTTAAAAATAAAAAAGCTCAGATAACAGAATAGATTATAAAAAATAGATATTTTTGCAAAATAAAAGCACCTTCAAAGAGGTGCTCTTTTCATCTACATGAATCTGGCATAAGCCAGTATTTAAGGTTAAACCTTATTTTAACTCGGTATGTTACTTTAGATAGTAATAAGTAACTAAAGTATATATACCAATAAAAAAATAAAAAGTCAATAGAAAAAATAAAAATATTGAAAACTATACAGAAATATGATAACTTGAATACATAAATAAAAGATAAGTCAACAAAGGGGGATAGTATGGCAAATAATTTAAATATAATATTGGACTCGATATAGGAACGTCATCAGTTGGATGGTGTGTAACAGATGAAGAAAACAATATTGTAAAAAAGAGTGGAAAACATCTATGGGGCTCAAGACTATTTGATGAAGGAAAAACAGCAGCAGAAACAAGAACATTTAGAGGAGTCAGAAGAAGAACCGAAAGAAGAAAAAACAGGATAAGATACTTACAAAGTATGCTGTTAGAAGATATCGAAAAAGTCGATGAAAATTTTATTCCAAAATTACAGCAATCAAACCTAATAAAAGAAGATACAAATCAATTCAAATTCAATTTATTTGAAGATGAAGAATTTATAGACAAAGAATATTATAGTGAATATCCAACAATATATCATCTAAGAAATGCACTAGTAACAAAAGACCAAAAGTTTGATATTAGATTAGTATATTTAGCATTACATCACATAATTAAATATAGAGGAAACTTCTTAACAAAAGGAGATCTATCAGATGAAACAAATGCAATAAATTCAGATTTAGAAAATATAATAGATTATTTAAAAGAAAATGAAATAGAATTAAAATATCCAATAGAAAAAATAAAAGAAATATTAGTAAACAAAGAACTAACTAAAAGCGAAAAAGCAAAAGAAATATTAAGTTTGTTTGATTATGAAAAAGAAGACAAACAAATAATAGATAATCTATTCAAATCAGTAGTTGGGTTGAAATTTAATTTAAATGCAATATTTGATTTAGAAGATGAAAGAAAATTAGAGTTTGCAAGTGATAATGACTGGGATTCAATAGCAAGTGAATTAAATGAAAATGCAGAAATATTTTATTCAATGAAAAATATTTATAGTTGGATAATAGTAGAATCATTTTTAGTAGGAAAAAACTATATATCAGAAGCATTTATTGAAAAATACGATAAATATCATGAAGATTTAGTTAAATTAAAAAATGTATATAAAAAATATTTAGACATAATACAATACGATAAAATGTTTAGAAAATATGAGGCTGACAATTATTATTCATATAATGGAAAATTATCAGAAATAGAAAAATCAAAAAAATGTTCAAATGAAGAATTATGCAAAAGAATAAAAAAAGACTTAAAAGGATTTGAAGATGAATCAGATGTATCAGAAATATTTAATGATATTAGTAATGAAAATTATTTAATAAAATTAAATACAACAGATAATGGAGAAATACCATATCAATTACATGAAAAAGAATTAAAGAAAATATTAGAAAATCAATCAAAATATTACCAAACAATAAAAGAAAATAAAGATAAAATATTAAGTTTATTAACATTTAGAATACCATATTATGTAGGACCATTATCAACAAATAGTAAATGGGCTTGGGTAAAGAAAAATAGTAAAGAAGCAATTCGTCCATGGAATTTTGATGAAATAGTAGATAAAGACGCAACAGCAGAAGAATTTATAAGGAGAATGACAAATAAATGTACATATTTATTAAATGAAGATGTAATCCCAAAAGAATCATTATTATATTCAAAATTTAGTGTACTAAATGAAATAAATAATATTCAAGTAAATGATAAACGTATTTCAAAAGATATGAAAATGAAAATCATTGAATTATTTAAAAATAAAAAGTCTGTAGGAAAAAAAGATATTATAAATTTATATAAAAAAGATGGAATAAATGTTGAAAAAATAGATGGTTTTACAACAAGTAATGGAAAATTTAATTCAAATATGAATGCATATGTAGATTTTTTAAAAATATTAGAAAACATTGACGAAAATGAAGAAATGATAGAAGAATTAATTTACTGGATAACTATATTTGAAGACAAATCAATATTAAAAGATAAAATAGAAGAAAAATATTCATCGATATTAACAAAAGAGCAAATAAATAAAATAATAAAATTAAAATATATAGGCTGGTCAAGATTATCAAAAAAATTATTAATAGGATTAAAATCAACCGAAAATAATGAAACAATAATGGAAAAATTAATGAACACAAACATGAATTTTATGCAAATAATAACATCGGATAAATTTGGATTCAAAGAACAACTAGAACAAGCATTAAAAGATGTAATAGGAGAAGAAAAGAAAAAAATAAGTTATGATGATATTGCAGAAATTCAAACATCACCAGCCAACAAAAAAGGAATATGGCAAGCAATACTAGTTGTTAAAGAAATCACAAAAATATTAAAAGCTGAACCAGAAAATATATACATTGAATTTGCAAGAAGTGATGAAACTAAAGGCGTAATAACTAAAAAGAAATTAGAAAAAATAGAACAACAATATAAAGAAATAAGCGATTTTACTAAAAATAATAAAAGTTTATTAGAGGAATTAAACAAAGCGAAAAATCAGACAAAAAATATAAATGAGAGATTATATTTATATTTCAAACAAATGGGCAAATGCATGTACTCTGGTGAAAGATTAGATATAGACAAATTAAGTTTTTATCAAATAGATCATATTATTCCTCAGTCATATATAAAAGACAATAGTATAGATAATAAAGTATTGGTATTAAGTGAAGAAAATCAAAGAAAAAAGGATAGTTTATTATTAGAAGATACAATAATAGATAAAATGTTACCGACATGGACATATTTAAACGAAAATGGATTAATATCAGATTTAAAATTTAAAAAATTAATTAAAAGAAGAATGTTTTCAAATGAAGAAGAAGAAGTAAAATTTATATCACGTCAAATAGTAGAAACAAGACAAATAACAAAATATGTAAGGGAAATATTAACAAAATTATATCCAAATACAGAAATTGTTGGACTAAAAGCATCAGTAACACACAACTTTAGAGAAAAATATGAATTTTATAAAATTAGAAATTTAAATGACTGCCATCACGCACAAGATGCATATATAATGTGTGCATCAGGAAAAGCATTTAAAGATTCAAAATTACTTAAATATGAAAAAATAAAGCATTTTTTAGAAGAAGAAAAAAGGAAATCAGTAGAAGAGAGAAATAAAGATAAAGACGAAAAATATGGAATTGTAATGAGAATAATCAGAAAAAGAGTCGATATTGAAAAAGTTAATAAAGTATTTGAATACAAAGATTATTTAGTAACAAGAAAATTAGAAGAACAAACAGGAGAATTCTATAATCAAAATCCAATAAAAAAATCAGAAATAAAAAACACAAGAATATCATTAAAATCAGAAAAAGACCCATTAAAATATGGTGGATATTCAGGAGAAAATCAAGCATATTATGTAATTTATGAATATAAAGACAAAAAAGGAAAATCTGAATATAGAATGCAGGGAATTCCAATAAGATATTCGTATGAAATAAAAAACAAAAAAATCACATTAGAAGAATATCTAAAAAATAAATGCAATGAAAATCAAGAAGAATTTATAAGAATACTAAAATCTAAAATTTTAAAAAATCAAGTATTTTTGGATGAAAATAATGAATTGGAAAAAATAATCAGTGATTCTGAATATAGAAACATGAAACAGCTATTCTTAAATAAAAAAGAGATAATAGATTTATATAGTGTTTTAAATTATAATATTTTAAATGAGAAAAAGAAAGAAGAATTAGACAAAGAAAAAATTCAAACAATTGCAATAGATAGTTATAGAACAATAATAAATAAGATGATAAATGAATTCAAAGGAATAGATGATATAGAGAAAAAAGATATATTCAATAATGGCAAATTTGAAGCACTAGACATTGAAGAGAAAATAAAAACATTAAACAATTTATTAACTTGTATAAGCAAAGCATATGTTGATTTAAAAAATATAGGATTGGGAAGTACTGAAGGAAGAAAAAATATGATTAACTTTAATAAAAAGAAATTGAATAATATGACATTTATAGATCAATCAGTCACAGGATTTTATGAAAGAAGATATCGAGTAGATGAATTGGCGAACAATAATAGTCAGAAAACAATGTAAATTAACATATAAAGACGGATATTTAATAATTCGTAATGATAATATCCAAATGATACATTTATCAGAAATAAAAAGCATAATAATAGAAGATGGAATGACATCAATAACAAGTTATTTAATAAATGAACTTTCAAATCAAAAAATAAAATTGATTTTTTGTGATGAAAAGCACAATCCATCTTCTGAAATTGTGCCATATTATGCTAATGCAAATACAAGTAAAAGAATACAACAACAAATTGAATGGAAGTTAAATAAAAAACAAAAAGTATGGAATGAAATTGTAAGAATGAAAATATTAAACCAAGCTAGATTGTTAGAGAAGAAAAATATATCAGAATCAAATATCATTAGACAATATGCTAATTGCTCTGAAAATGAAGATGTTACTCTAAAAGAGGGATATGTAGCAAAAGAATATTTTTCATATTTGTTTGGAAATGAGTTTAAACGTGGAATAACAGATAACACTAATATTGCACTTGATTATGGATATTCAATAATATTATCAATGTTTAATAGAGAAATTGTAAATAAAGGATATATAACACAAGTTGGGATTGGACATAAGAGTCAATTCAATTATTTTAATTTTTCATGTGATTTTATGGAAATTTTTAGACCGTTGATAGTTGAAATTGTAATAAATAATAGAGAATTAGTATTTGGTAGTGCATTTAGAGATAAGTTGGTAAATATAGTAAACAGAGAAATTACATATAATAACAAAAAAGAATATGTTCCAAATGTAATATCATTATATGTACAAAATGTATTAGACAATTTGAACAATGATGGGAACAATATAGAAATATTAAATTATGAGTTTTAGATATATGAGAATAATATTATTTTTTGATTTACCAACAGTCACAAAAAGAGAGGTAAGAGCTTATACCAGATTTAGAAGAGAGTTAATAAAATTGGGATTTTTTATGCAACAAGAATCTGTTTACACAAAGTTAGCATTAAACCCAACAGAAGCGGAATTAATAAAAAACAAATTAGAAAAAATCAAGCCAAAGAAAGGATTAATTCAATTATTAACAATTACAGAAAACCAATATAATAAAATGGAAACAATATTAGGAGAAAGTCAAACAAATGTAGTAAATAATGTAGAGAGGCTAATCATAATATGAAAATAAAAATAAAAGGCTTTGAAAATGAATTAAAATTAAATGCAGATGATAAATGTTATTCAATTCAAATCGAAAATAAAAAATTATATCAAAGTATTTTATCAGAATGCATGAACGAAGATGACGAAAAACAATTAATTTTGATAGATAATAAAGAAAATTGTTGTGAAATAGAAAAGCACATATTATTTATATCAGATCCATACAATGAAGAAGTAAATAATAAAAAGATACTAACCAAAATTTATGAAATGATTTCCAAATCAATTAATGAAAATATAGAATTAACAACTAAAATAGATACAAATTTATACAAGATTAGAGAAATAATTATCAATGAAGCAAATGAATTACCAATTGAATTTGAAGCTTTAGACGATATCAAAACTACAGATATTTTAAATTTATTTAAATTAAAGATAGACACAAAATCGTATATAACAATAGTAGATAGAATAAATTTAATGATTGAAATAATGTCAATTACAAAATCTGATTTGATTTTATGCTTTTTCAATTTAAAAAGTATATTGGAAAAAGAACAAATTTTAGAAATAGAAAAATATGCCCTATACCATAATATAAAGCTTCTATTGATAGAACCAAATTTATATGATAATATAGAAAATGAAATAACATTACAAATAAACAAAAACTTTGAGGATGAGATAATTTAAAAAAAGGTAAAAGTGTTACTATACTAATATTATTGATGTCGGTATTCAATAAAAAACATACTAAAAGCTGGTAAAATTCAGCGGTTTTAGAGGTATGTTATTTTAGATAGTAATAAAACAGTCAGATGATGTTGAAATCAACATCTTAAGTTTTAGAGGTATGTTATTTTAGATAGTAATAAAACAATCAAATGTTTATACAACACAATGGAAATGTTTTAGAGGTATGTTATTTTAGATAGTAATAAAACATTTTAAAAGAAAAGTAAAAACGTATATAGGTTTTAGAGGTATGTTATTTTAGATAGTAATAAAACATTAGATATTTAGGAGATATAGAATGAGCAGTTTTAGAGGTATGTTATTTTAGATAGTAATAAAACTGAATAAAATGAATGAAAAAAGAATAATAAGTTTTAGAGGTATGTTATTTTAGATAGTAATAAAACTTGTTCATATAAAGTAAAACAGAACATAAAGTTTTAGAGGTATGTTATTTTAGATAGTAATAAAACAATTAGAAGTGTTTAAATTTAATGACAACGGTTTTAGAGGTATGTTATTTTAGATAGTAATAAAACGGCAAGCTAATTCGTAAGTCTGTTTATGGTGTTTTAGAGGTATGTTATTTTAGATAGTAATAAAACTGACCAAACCATTTTCCGTCCGTCAGATAAGTTTTAGAGGTATGTTATTTTAGATAGTAATAAAACTAGTATAAGTAATCCATCAACAGTAATAAAGTTTTAGAGGTATGTTATTTTAGATAGTAATAAAACATGATATATATATAATAATCACGAAAAGTGGTTTTAGAGGTATGTTATTTTAGATAGTAATAAAACATTTAATAGTAAAAGAAGAGTATTGGTATTGTTTTAGAGGTATGTTATTTTAGATAGTAATAAAACTTTTCACCTCTATAAACAACGTCGTCTATCCGTTTTAGAGGTATGTTATTTTAGATAGTAATAAAACACTGAAGGATTTGCAAATAAAGCTGTTATAGTTTTAGAGGTATGTTATTTTAGATAGTAATAAAACTAATTAATAAAATAAATAATAGTACATATCGTTTTAGAGGTATGTTATTTTAGATAGTAATAAAACAAGTTCTATTATCATACATATCTTGACACAGTTTTAGAGGTATGTTATTTTAGATAGTAATAAAACATTAACAAAAGCAAAAATTTTAACAATAAAGTTTTAGAGGTATGTTATTTTAGATAGTAATAAAACTTTTA
>JABCPQ020000029.1 GCA_013333035.2 Clostridiales bacterium
AAATCACAATTTCATGCAAAAGACTTAATAAAAGCCTTTGATAAAAATACAAAAACTTTAAGCTATGTAGATTTCCAAGTAGAATGTACTGTATTAAATACAGCAAATTTAACAGCAAAAGATTTAACAAACGTAGCAGAAATAACATCTCAAGAACCAAAAGAAGGTGTTCAAGTAAGGGATAGAGATTCTATACCAAAAAATCTAACTAAAGAACAAATAACAAACTATAACCCAGGAACATCTGAAAGAGGAAAAGGTTATGAAGATGATGATGATTATGAACCATTAAAACCAGTTGAAAAAGAATTCGACTTAGCATTAAGAAAATTCATAACAGCAGTAAATGGAACAGAAATAACAAGTAGAATACCAGACGTAGACGTAACACCATTGGTAAATAAAACAGATACAACAGCAATATATAGACATTCAAAAGAACCTGTAAAAATTAAATTATCAGATATCGTAACATATACAATTAGAGTATATAACGAAGGAGATATAGATGGTTATGCAGATGAAATCGTAGATCATTTACCAGAATATTTGGAATATATAGATAATGATTTCAATAAACAATATGGATGGCAATTAGATCCATCAGACAATACAGGAAGAACAATCAAAACAAAATATTTATCAGAACAAACAAATAAAGCTAATATAATTAAAAAATTCGATGGAAAAACATTGGATTATAAAGAATTAAAAATTCAAACAAAAATTAAATCAGGAGTAAAGCCAACAAAATATCTAACAGATATTGCAGAAATAACAGAATCACATAATGAATTTAAGATTCCTGATAGAGATAATTACAAAAAAGTAGTATTACCAAAAACAAGTGATGAATTCTCAGAATATAGAGGACATAATTCAAATAAGAAAGATTTGAGTGACAAACGTTATTACTATAAAGGACAAGAAGATGATGATGACTTTGAAAAAGTAGTAGTAGAAGGAGAATTTGATTTAGCATTAAGAAAATTCATTACAAAAGTAAATGAAGAAGCAATAACAAATAGAATTCCACAAGTAGACACATCAAAATTCGGAACAATTGGAGCAGATGGAAAGCCAGTAACTACAATGACATATAATCATACAAAAGAGCCATTATTAGTTAACACAACTGATATTGTAACATATACAATTAGAGTATATAACGAAGGTGAAGTAAATGGATATGCATCAGAAGTTAAAGACGATATTCCAGAAGGCTTAGAATTCTTACCAGAAAATGCAACAAATAAAGAGTACAGATGGCAATTACTAGATAAAGATGGAAAAGTTACAACAAATATAAAAGAAGCTGTATCAATAGTTACAGATTACTTATCAAAAGAACAAGAAAAAACATCAGGATCAAATCTATTAAAAGCTTATGATAAAGCAACAATGGAAACACCAGATTACAAGGATGTAAAAATAGCATTTAAAGTAACAGAACCACAAACATCTGACAGAATCTTAATAAACAAAGCTCAAATCAGTAAGCATCATGATGAATTTGGAAAAGAAGTAAAAGATAGAGATTCAACACCAAACAAATGGAATGAAGGTGAAGATGACCAAGATATTGAAAAAGTACGTGTAAGATACTTTGACTTATCATTAAGAAAATGGGTTACACAAGTAATCGTAATCGAAGATGGAAAGCAAAAGGTAAAAGACACAGGACATTATGCAGAGCAAGATCCAGAACCAGTAGTAAAGGTTGAAGTTAATAAAAAGAGATTAAAAAATACAGTAGTAAAATTCAGATATTCAATCAGAGTTAAAAATGAAGGTGAAATCGAAGGATACGCAAAAGAAATTTCAGATTACATACCAAGTGGATTGAAATTTAATAAAGCAGATAACCCAGACTGGACAGAAAAGAATGGAAAAATAGTAACAACTAAATTAAAAGATACATTATTAAAACCAGGAGAAACTGCTGAAGTAACAGTATTATTAACATGGATTAATGGTGAAGAAAACATGAAGGTAATGACAAATACTGCAGAAATAAGTGAAGACTATAATAAATATCACACACCAGATAGAGATTCAACACCAAACAACAGAAAAAAAGGTGAAGATGATCAAGACGATGCACCAGTAACAGTTACAACAGTAAGTGGTTCAGCACCAGTATATATTGGAATTGCTACAGCAGGAATTGTTATTATTGCAATTGGTGGAATATTAGTAAAGAGATATGTTTAACAAATGAAAATAATGGATGGTAATCATCCATTATTTTTTTGCCTAAAATTGTATAATTAAAAATTTATTGATATAATATTTATAATAAAATTGGTGAAGAAAGGAATACAAATGAAGAAAAAAATAACAATTATATTAACAATAATAGTAGTAATAGGCCTATTAATAGCTTTAATATTTGCAATGAAAAAAAGTGATAATGAAATATTGCAATCAGAGAAATCTTACTTAGAAATGTTAGTTAGAAATCAAAAATTAGATCAAGTTGATAAAGTTTTAAAAAGAATAAAAACAAAAGACAAAAGATATCAAGCAATTGAAAAAGCTTATAAAAATTACTATTCAGATTATATAAATAATATAAAGGAAATTCAAAAAGAAATATCTAAAGCAACATCAAAATATTTCATAAATTATAAAATAATTTCAGCAGGAAAAATAGAGCAAGAAGGGCTTAAATCTTTAATAGAAAGAGAAATATCAAAAGTAGATGAAGTAAAAGAAAGATATAAAACATTAAACCAAAAAGATGAAATGTTAAAATATGCAAAGCAACAAGGTCTAAGCGAAGAAGATGAAAAAACATATTACAAAATGGTTGGTGGAGATAACGAAATAAAAGATGATGACTATGTAATAAAGAAGTTAGGATCAACAAAAGAAAATTTCAAAATGCAAGAAAATATAATAAATTACTTAATACAAGAAAGTGGTAATTACACAATAAATGAAGTATCTCATACAGTAGAATTTAAAGATAAAGAGAAACAAGAAGCATATAAGAATCTTACGACAGCATTAGAATATAATATTAATGAAATTTTAATAAATAATAAACAAATATCAAATTTAATGGATAGTCTAAAAAAGATGCAAACAAATACAGTAAAATAGTAGAAAAATAGAATTGAGGATATTAACTCGATTCTATTTTTTTGCCTATAAATCAATACATTTGAGAATAATTACAAAAATATTTCTACGATTATGAAACTAAACAAATTAAATATAGAAAGAATAAAAAATTAAAAAACAAGAAAAATATTATCGTAAAATAAAAAATAAAAAATTGTAATAAAAGATTATGAAAGGTGCATCCCATATAGGAAATTTTAATATCATAAAACTGATAATATTGAAATTATCATAAGAATGTTAGAAGATTATTAATAAAGTATTTATTTTTGAGGTGCAAAAGTGAAAAACAATAGTAAACTAAAAAGAGTAATTACAATATTAATGAGTATAATTGTTATAGTTGGAGCAACAATAGTAACAAATAATATTGTGAAAAATAATTTTAAAGAAGGAATAAATAAACTAAATAATCACAATTATCGTGCATCAGCTGAAGCATTAAGAAGTGCAATAAATGGAACTCAAGACGTAACATTTGATGCATATTTTTTAGATAATTCAAATATAACTAGTAAGGCTCTATTAGGGCCAATAACTGGACCTATTGTATCCAATGTTCCAAATAAAGAAATGTATATGGAATTAAGAGTTACTGGAGATGGACATTTAAAAGATGGAAAAATTGCAATAAATGGAACTAATGCAAGCGTTATTGCAACATTAGTACCAGATAATGTTATAAACGGAGTGTATGTAGGAAAAGCTTCAGAAATTAAGTTGAAAAATGTAGCAAGTGGAACGACAAGAATAATAAAAGTAAAAGTATATCCTAAAGTATTAAATAAAGATTATTTTATAAGAGATGACAATAAAATAACTTTTACAGGCACTTATGTAGCAAATGACGGAACAGAAACACCATTAGAAAAAATCGTTAATTTCTCAGTAGAAACAATGTATGATAAAGTAAAAGCAGAATCAACATTAATAAATTCAGGTTATATAAATGAGTATAATTATACAGATAATCAAAAGCCATATGCATATTTCTATTTATTAAATAGAGGAGAACAAATAAATAATGTTCAATCAAATGTATCAGGATTAACAAGTATAAATAATACAATAAAAGAATTTGAATATAGAGTTCAAGTACCAAAATTTAATGGATATAATGCAGAATCAGTAAATGTAACAGTAAATAATAATCAAAATAATAACGCAGAAACGAATTATGATAAAAACACAGGCGAGTTAGTAATAAAGTATAAATATATTGGAAATAATAATACAAATATAAGAGTTGAATATCCATTAGAAGCAGGAAAAGATAAGAAAAATGAAGAATTAAAGTTAGAAGGAAATTTAAAATTAACAGCATATAATAATCCTAACTATAATGCTCTTGAATCAACGTCAACATCAGTTGTAAAAGCAAAAATTAATTATTATACGAGAACAGAAACAAAATATGTGCCAGAATATATCAATTTTAGAGGAGTACCAACAGCAGATATTGCAATAGATAGATATGATGGAAGTACAACGACACCTAAGAGCGAAACTTATAATGTTGAATGGAATCCTTATCTTGATAAAGAACTAGTAGGTGAAGTTGAATTAACAGAATCTAAAAATGATTATGGTGATAAATTATTAAATCCAGAACTAAATATAGGAAATGTAGTAACAAATAAAGGTATAAGCTTTTATATAAATCCAACGGTATTAAATGAGAACTCAACAATAAAAATATATAATGATGAAACAAATGAATTAATACATACATTTGATAGAAATGAAATAATTGAATATCAAAGTAAAATTTATAATTATAATACACCAATAAAACATGTAAAAGTTGTATTAAACAATATAAATTTAAATAAGAGATATGCAGTAAAGATAAGACACGAGAAAGAAATAAATGACGAAGAATTAATAAAATTAACAACAAAAGAATCATTTTTAAATTTAAGATATATAAAATCATCATTTCAACAAAAAACAAGTGATCAAACAGTAACAGCAAATACAAGCGCTAATTATATAAGAACAAATACTCCATCAGTAGGAATATATTTAGAAAGACATAATAAAATTAAAGAACAAGCAGCATATAATGGACAATTGCCAGAAGAAGACAATGAATTTATATATTCAATGGATATAAATTCAACAAACGGAACAAAAGGAATAAGGGTAATTGATGAAAATGGAGTTGCTTTTGGAAAAACGAAAAATTTATTTGGAGATACAATAAAAGCAGACGATTACATTCATTATAAAGGAATATATTTTGAAAGAAATGGAAACTTACCAGATAATTTTAATTTAAAAATATATGATAATGACACAAATCAATTAGTAGCAACATTCACAAAATCAGATATTACAAAATATTATAATAAAGAAAAAGCATTCATATATTCAAATTCAATAAAACACATAAGAATCGATACAAATTCTACAATAAACATGAAACATATTATGAATATAAATACAGAAGAATTAGTAAAGGGAATAGATGAAAAAACATATTATAATGAAGCAAAGTATATTGTAATAAAGCCAAAATTTGCAAGAATAGTAAGTGAAGGACAAGAATATACAAACTACATACAACTAGCAACAAACAATGATACATTTATACAAAAATCATATATAACTGGAAGTTTAAACAAACCATTAAATACATATCAAAAACAAAAAAATGTAAATCAAGAAATATCATTGAAAAGTGAAGCTAGAAATCAAGAAAATTATTATGAAAGCACAGAGGCAGGCTGGAAAAATTCAACAGTACTAATTGAATATCCAGAAGAAATTAAAAAGCTAGAAATAAATAAAATAACACCAATAGATAATAGCTTAGAAGTTGTTGGATATGATAAATTTGAAAAAGATGGAAAACAATATTTAAAGGTATATTTACAATCAGAAAAGCCAGTAAATCAACCATCATTTAATATAGACTCAAATATAACTGTAGATCCATTGGCTAAATCAAAAAATACAACAGCAAAAATATATTATTACAATTCATACCCATCAAGTTATCTACAATATATAAATGAAACAAAAGATATATTTGATATAAATAACAATGGAAGTACAGAAGATAATGTTGGATATTCAACAATGAATGTTACAATAGTAAGTCCTGATACATTGGTAATAAGCCAAGAAATTACAGGATACAATACTAAAGGAGAAACAACTTATGCTCCAGGAACAGGTATAATCGAAAGTAATGGAACAGGAACAGCCACTGTAAAAGTCCAATTAGCAAATTATTGGACACCATCAGTATCAAATATTAAATTAATAGGAAAAATACCATTTTCAAACAATATTAGTCCACTAAGTAAACAAGCACTAAATTCAGATTTTACGACAACTATGACACCAGATGGAATTCAATTACCAAATGATTTAGATGGAATTGCTAAAGTATATTACTCTGAATTAGTAGATCCATCAATGGAAGACAGAAGCTTATGGAAAACACGTGATCAGATTACAGATTGGAATAATATAAAATCATTCTATATTGATTTAGGAAGTAAAGTTCTAGGAGCAAACGCAACAGAAACAATAACATATAATATAAATGTACCATTAAATATACCAATGAATGAAAAATCTTATGCTACAGTTGCAGGAACATTTGATTTGAACACTGAAAGAGATGGAAATTTATCATCATCAGCAGAATCAAATAAAGTCGGCATACAATTAGTAAAAAGATATAATTTAAATATAACATCATTAGTAAAAGGTAGAGAAACTGCAATTTCGAATTCATTATATAGTGTTGAAAATAATGAAGAAGATGAAGAAAGTAAAATATCAAAGACTATATTAACAGATACAAATGGACATGCAGTAGCTCAAAATCTTAAAGTTAATGAAGAATATACATTAACAGAAAAATCAATTGATGAAAACTATGAATCAAGAAATGCTAGAATAAAATTCAAACTAGCAGAAGAAAATGGAAGATTAAGTTTAAAAATTACTGAAGGAAATGAATTTGTAAAAGAAAGCTCTGAAACACAGCCAACTGGAACAACTAATGCAGAAGCCAATATTAAAATTGAATATTTAAAGAAATATAAAATCACAATAAATAAAAAATCATTATTTGATAAATCAAATCTTAAAAATGTAGGATATAAATTATCAGCAAATAATGAAAGTAATAAATATGGAAACACTGATATAAATGGTAATTTAACATTTAGTGGATTAAAAACAAATGTAATTTATACATTAACTGAAACAGTAGCACCAATGCACTATATAAATCCTGAAATAACATTTAAAGTAACTGAAAGTAATGGAACACCATCAATATCAATAATAAAAGGCACTGCAGAAAGCATCAATATATTAGAAACAAGAGAAAAACAAAATCAAGCAAATATCAATATATTAGATGAAAAAGTAAAAACATATACATTAAAAGTAGTAAAATATGAAAAAGGAAATTTAAATAAAAGATTAGCACATGCACAATTTTTAATAACTGGTGATGGAATATTAAATGGTAAAGTTGTAGAAACTGATGATAATGGAGAAGCTACAATTACAGGACTTTACGAATATAAACCAGGACAACAATATAAAGGTGAATACATAGTTGAAGAATTAGTACCACCAGAAGGATATCAAGGACAATACAAAGTAGGATTAAAAGTACAAAGAGATGCTGGAAATATTGCCAGAGTTATGGCAACAACTACAGAATTAGATATTAAAAATGCAGAACAAGATAATCCAACAGTAATGTTATTCGCAGCAAATGAGCCATTATTTAAAATAATAAAAAAAGATGCAAAAACATCAGAATTACTACCAAATACGAAATTTGGAATATCAAAAGTAGACGATTCAGGAAATGAATCAGAAGCATTAGATATTAATAATAATCCCGTAGGAACATTAGAAAATATCGGAGGCAAGCAATATCGTACAATAACTACAAATGAAAAAGGAGAATATTCTGCAGGTTTAAAATCAGGAAAATATAAATTTGTTGAATTACAACCATCAAATGACAAATATGAATTACCTCAAAATGAAGCAGATAGAACATATACCGTAAATGTTGGAGAACCAACTAAGGCAAAATACTCATTTGTAGAAGACAAAAATTTAACTAAGATACCAGAAGTTATAAATGATGATAAAGTCGGATTAAGAAGAACATATGTTAATGGAGAAGTAATTCATTACACACTTCAAAGTAATGACGCTAATAGAGAATATTCTATAATAATTTATGATAAAGAGTTTAATGTCAAAAAGCAAATAAAACTAACAAAAGATGTGTTTTTTGGAGGTGACATTCCAGAAGTCAATATTGGAAAAGATGGAAGTATATATTTATATCATCCAAAAGACGGAGTTATAAAATTTGACTCAAATGGAAACTTAATAAAAAAAGTTGGAGATTATTTTGGTTATGGAAGTTACAATTCTTATAAAATGTATGAAGATAAAGGAACTTTTGGAAATTCATTATTTGATAATGATACAAAGTCAATACCATACAAATCACCAGTTATAAAAAACGAAGATGCAAAATTATTAATTCCAGAAATAACCAGATGGAATGGAAGCTTTAGAAAGCCTAGTATTAAAAATGGATTGTTAGAATTAAATATCAAAACAGACAAAAATGAATTGATTGTTTATGATAATGATTTAAATATTGTTTCTAAAATTGATGTAAATATAAATAAAGATTTCCTTTGTGGATATTTTGATCAGGTATATGATGATAATGATGGAAATATATATGTTAACAATAATACAGCTAAAAAAATAGATGTATATGATAGAAGTGGAACTTTATTGAGAAGTATAGCTAATGATAGTCAACAGTTTATAGTATTACCTAATGGAATAATTTATTTCTTTTATTATAATCCAACATTAAAAGGCGAGACTAGTGTAGATGTTATAGCGAAAAATAATAATGGTGATGAAATAGCAAGAACTAGATTGCCTACAGTAGATTATTATCAGACAGCATTAAGAATTAATGTCAGTGCAGAAGGATCAATTGAATATTCAGATAGATATGAAGGACAAGCAAATCATAAGTTAGACTTACATTTAGATTCAACTGCGCAACCACCAAAATCAGAAATAGTAATAGAAAACAAATTGAAAAAATTTAAAATTACAACTTCTAGCACTGGTGCAGGAACTATATCAGGCCAAGGTGAAAATCCATATGAAGAAGTGGAAATATATTCAGATTCAAAGAAAGATATTGTAGTTCAAGCATATAGAGGGTATATAATTTCTAAAATAACAATTAATGATGAAGAATATCCTATTCAAGATACAGAATTCAATCCAACTAAATCAGAAACACTAGTTATAGATAAATTTAAAAATATGACAGAAGACAAACATATACATGTGGAATTTTCAAGATTAACTAAAGGACCAATAAAGGTAGCAGTAAGAACTTACCATTATCTAAAAGGTACAACAACAGAAGTAGCACCAACAACTAGAAAGATATATTTAGAAAATGAATCATATACAACTGAGCCAAAAATTTTAGAAAAATATGAATTAGAAAAGAATGAACAAGGAGAATATATAATACCTGATAATGCAACTGGAACTACAAGTGAACCACAAGCAAATGGTAATTATAACGTAATCTATTACTACGTAAAGAAAAAAGCAAAAGTAATAACAAAATATATTCTAGAAAAATCAGATGGAAGCACTGAAGAAATTAAATCTAAAGAAGAACAAACATTAGACATTGATTCACAATATACAACAAGTTCCGATTTAGGAAATCCAAAATATGAACTAGTTAGAATTGAAGGAAATCCAAGAGGAACAATCGAAAGTACAGAAGACATTAATGTTACATATGTATATAAATTAAAAGATGCTAAAGTAAATGTAAAATATTTAGATGTAACAGAATCTGAGACAGGAACACCATTATCAAGTAGAGATGGTACAACAATTGAAGATAAAGTAATAAATGGACAAGTAGATGACGCATATAGAACACAAGAAGCAGAAAACGTTCAACCAAATTATAGTTTAGTTGAAACACCAAATAATGCTTCAGGAAACATGACAGTAGATCCTATAACTGTTATATATAAATATAGAAAAGTAACTCCAACAATTAATGATATTAATATAAGTAAAATAGGACCAGAAAAAATAGTCTCAAAAACACAATTAAATTTATATAATATTACATTTAGAGTGGACATTTCTGATTATATTGGAACAGGAAAAGTAAGGTTAAAAGATAAATTACCATATCCAATTCATTATGAAGAAAGCGATAAATTAGCAGCAGGAATAGAACTTGATGGTGGAATATACAATAGTGAAACAAATGAAATTATCTGGGATATTCCAATATCAGATATTAACACTTATAAAAAATCAGAGACAGCAACAGAAAACAACGTTATTAAAGCTCAAAATGGTGTAAGTACAACTATTGAAATAAATAAAAATATTATCATTAGATATAAAGATTTACCAAATTATAATCAAGGTGAAGAACCTAATATGGAAAATACAGTATTAGGAAAAATAATGCTTGATAGGAATAATGAACGAGAAGTACAAGCAAACCATAGACCAATAGTAGCTTATAATAAAGCAATCACAATAAAGAAAAATTGGAATGATAATAATAACATAGCTGGAAAACGTCCACAATCGGTAACATTTGCATTGTATAAAACAATAGATGGAAAAGAAAGTAAAGTAGGAGATTATACATTATCAGGAAATAATCTAACAAATGATGGCTGGGAAAAAACAATTGAACAATTACCAACTTATGAAGGCAATATAGATACAAGAGAAATGGTATCAAGAAATGCTAGTGAAACTGGAATGAAAGTAACATATAGAGTAGAAGAAACGTCAACTAACAAATTCTATCAATCAGCATTATCAACTCCTTCAGAAAATGAAAACATATTAACAAACACATTTACAGTACCAGATGAAAAAATCGAAGTACAAGTAAACAAAACATGGGATGATAATTCAAATGCAAATGGTAAAAGACCAACATCAATAAAAATCATATTAAAAGGTAGTGATGGTAGTAAATATGAAAAAGTTCTAACAGGTAATCCAAATGATGAGCGTTGGATAGCAGCATGGTCAGGATTGCCACAATACACCACTTCAGGTATGAAAATTTACTACACGGCAACAGAAGAAGAAGTTAATAAAGATGATTTAAAATTCTATACAAATAACGGTGAAGCAACTATTGCAGGAAGTCCATCAATAGAACATTACTACACATATATAAAAAACGGGGAAATAATAAATACATTCACAGTACCAGATGAAAAAATTTCTATTGCAGTAACAAAACATTGGGAAGACAGTAATAATGTAAACCATAAAAGACCACAAAGTATTAAATATATATTAACAGGTGGTGGAATTTCTAAAGAGCAAATAGTAACAGGAAGTACAACAACAGATGATAATTGGAACTATACATTTACAGATTTACCTAAATATAATAGTCAAGGAAATGAAATTAATTATACAGTTGATGAGCAAGAAGTAAATGCATCAGATTTAAAATTTTATACAAAATCAATAAACAAATATAATATAATAAATACATTCACAGTACCAGACGATAAAATTAATATTAATGTAACGAAGCACTGGAATGATAATGGAAATATAACATCATTAAGACCACAAAGTATTAAATATATATTATCTGGTGGAACAAATCAAATAGAGCAAACAGTAAGTGGTAATACGAATACTGACGAAAATTGGAATTACAAATTTGAAAACTTACCAAAATATAATGCACAAGGAAATGAAATAGATTATCAATTATCAGAAGATATGAACAATATATGGCATTATAGTAATCAAATAAATTTATTAGGAACCACAGGAAATACTAGAGAATATGAAATAACAAATAATTGCAATTTTGACATGTTCATCACTACTATAGGAATAACAAAAAAATGGAATGATCATAATAATGTAAATGGCAAGAGACC
>JABCPQ020000030.1 GCA_013333035.2 Clostridiales bacterium
CCAAACATCAATGAAAAAGCAAGAGCAATCATAGTTAATGGAAAAACAATATTCGTTGCTCCATTTCCTAAATATCCAACACCCCAGCCTATAAAGATTTGATCAACTATATTATATAAAGAATTAACTAACATAGCTATAATTGCAGGTATAGCAAACTTTCTTATTAATTTTCCAATTTTTTCAAAGCCCAAAATATTTTCTTTAGACTCTATAGTTTTCTCATTATTCATTATTACCTCCTTTTTTAGCCATAATATTATAACATCTTTATCTTTATTTCGTAATAGCCAAACCAAAAAAAATCAAATTTCATAATAATATTTCAATAGAACAATATAAAAAGGACACTAGCAATCTCTGCCAGTATCCCAATATCCTATCTAATTACAGTAAACTTAAGAGTAGTTCTAGCTGTATTGACAAACGCATTACTCTGTTCGTCAAATACAATCTTTACATACCCTATTGAAATCAAAGAAGAAATAGTTAATATCATATGCTCTCCTTCAGATATAACATACATATCCTCCTTTGACCTCCTGTTCTCTGCCTTCTTGTACCGAACATAAAAGCGCACCTTTTTGCCATAATTAGCAGACATCTTAGTAACGCTCTCTTGTATGACCTCTACAAGAAGTTTCTTAAAACGAAGCTCTTTTCCAAATTCAACCTGATAACTCCGAAAACGGTTATCAAATCTCTTAAGAGAAAAGCCCCAATTAAAAGATACCTGATTAAGATCAAAGTTCCTCTCAATCTTTGCAAATCTCTTGATTGGATCAAGTCGCTCTGGTAATATTACTTCCCAGGCAGACAAACAATCATGAGAAACCAATGACTTAGAACCCATCTCTCTCCTCTCTACTCAATCGAGTTAAAAAAGCACCTAACGCTTGCAACAAGATTTATGTTACCACTTTATCATAATTTTGTCAATTAACTAAAAAAGGACGCTGGAAAACCAGCGTCCAAAACACAAAAAACATCAAGTAGAAATCTCCATCTCAATTCTAGAAGCTAAAACAGTAAACCCATCTCTCTTGCGATTAAAATATATTGCCACCCACTCAAGCGGCTCATCACAATAAGAGATATTAGTCACCTTTCCAACTTCCAGCCATACCTTACTTGAAACCATCTCACCATTTCCGATCTTCTTAAACACAATCGTAATAGGCTGACGTCCAGTTCCATTAACTGTAACGGCATGAATCATCTTCAAACTTACACTAAATTTACTTTGAATATTATCCTCCGTCAATTTGGCAAAATGAAAATGATAACTTCTCAGAAGACGCTCCTCATCCGGATTTGCCGTAAATTCACAGTTCACTGCAATCCTGTTCTTGTCAAAGTCTCTTTCAACTTTGCACTCTTCACGACCCAAATCCTCTCCAAAAAGAGTATCATAGTGCCGAAAAGCCTTCAAATTTGCATAAGAGACCCGAGACACGTTTTCCATGTTTCTCCTTTCTGCTCAATTGAGCAATCAGTAATCAAGTACTCACGTACTAAATAATATAATTATATATTAACATAATACTTAAAATTTGTCAATTACATATTTTTTAACTCATTTAAAATCGCTAAATATTGAGATTGAATTCCAACTTTATCAGCATTAATTTCATATTTATCAATTTCATCATTAACAAAATCTTGATCTTTTGCATCTAGATTCTTATCAGCATAAGGATATAGCACCTCATTCTCTTTATTAATATGCTCCTCCATCATTGACACATATCCAAATGCATTAGATACAATTGCCAATTTATAAACATCTTCATTAAACATTTCATATTCTTGAATAGCATATTTTAAATTCATTAAATACATTCTACCTACATTATGTTCAAATAACATAGCATCATTAATGATATGACTAATTTGCTCACCAAGAGTATCCACCATAACTCTAAAAAGAATATCTTCCTCTTCTTTATGATGATGTGCATCAACATAATTTCTTCCAAAGTCCAAAACTTTATTAAAAAAATCTAAATCAATTTCCTCTTCTTTATTAAAAATTCTTACACATTTATCTTTTACAACATCTACAAAAACTAAAACATTTTCATGTTGTTCTACTAAAATATCAATACCTTTCATAAATACCTCCGGCAACATTATACAAAAACTCTCAAAAAAAGTCCACCTATTGAATTTAATTCAAGATTAATATATACTCAAACATATAAACAAAAGAGGTATTTAAATGATTAGAACAGAAGAAAATCCACAATTATTAAATAAATTTTTAGACTATTGCTTGGTGTATCAAAAAAAATCACCAAACTCAGTCGAACAATATAATTCAGACTTAAATTTATTTCTAAAATATATGAGATATCACTTTCATGATGATAATTCAAAAGAACTTTCAGAAATTAAAATTAAAGGAATTGATGCAAACTACTTAAGTCAAATCAAACAAGATGATATACATGCATTTATATCATATATGTCAATTACTAGAAAATGTGGTCCTGCAACATGTGCTAGAAAAATATCAACGATTAGAATCTTTTTTAAATATTTAACAATAACAACACAAGTATTAACAAACAATCCAGCACAAAACTTAGAAACACCAAAATTAGATAAAAGACTTCCAAAATATTTAACGCTTGAAGATTCTCAAAAATTATTAGAAGCATCAAGCAATGAAGATTCAAAAAATGCAGAAAGAGATTTTGCAATAATAACATTATTTTTAAACTGTGGCATGCGTTTATCAGAATTAGTCGGAATAAATATTTCAGATATTAAATTTGATGAATCATTATTAACTGTAATTGGTAAAGGTAATAAAGAACGTACAATATATCTAAATAAAGCATGCATTAATGCAATCAACAATTATTTATCAGTTCGCTCAAAATTACCCAAAAAAGATAATTTAAATTCAGATAAAGCACTATTCCTTAGTAACTATAGAAAACGTATTAGTAAAAGAACTGTAGAATTAATAGTAAAAAAAGAGCTTGAACGTGCAGGATTAGATTCAACTAAATATTCAACACACAAACTTAGACATACTGCAGCAACACTAATGTACAAATATGGTCAAGTAGACATTCGTGCACTTCAAGAATTGCTTGGACATCAAAGTATATCAACAACAGAAATATATACACATGTAGATAATGAACAAGTAAGAAATGCTATTGAAAGTAACCCACTTGCCAACTTTAAAACAAAATAAAAATTTAAAAATAACATATAAAAAACAGAATGTTAATCCCTAACATTCTGTTTTTATTTTATTCTATTTTATAATTTTTCATTAAGTCTATATAATACAAAGAAATCACTATAAATATCAAATAACTGTGTTATAGCTAAAAATGAACCAACTATCATTAATAATAATTTAATTGTTTGAAATGGCATGAACATTAATAACAAAGCAAATACTAATTCAATTACACCTGCTGCTAATAACACTCCCCATTTATTTACTTTCTTAGTTGCAATATTTAAAGATAATTGAATTTTAAATACAGAATTAACAATTAAATAAATACCTACAAAAGCAGCAATTGAAATTATTGTTCCAGTTGGATTAAATACCAATACAAAACCTAAAATCAATGATAATATTGATTGAGCAAACTCAAAATTTAATAAATTAATTTCATTTCTAGTCAAAAAATATGATATGCAATGTGATACACCTGCAGCAATTAAAACATAACCCAATATAGTAACTGTGTTAGATGCAACTTGTACTGGCGCTACTACTAAACAAATTGCAATGATAAATATCAATACACTTAAAATCAATGAAATTAAGCTTGATTTCTTAAAATAATTTTCCATAAAAATTTCCTCCTTTGTTTCATACCAGTATGATACCATAACAAAATATAAAAGTTAAGTACTTTTTTTATTATATTTTAAATATTCAAAAATAAAAGGATCAATATAACCATCCATAACTTTTTGAACATCACCAATTTCATAATTAGTTCTATGATCTTTAACAAGTGTATATGGACAAAATACATAAGAACGAATTTGACTACCCCATGCAATATCCATTTGAACACCTTTTAAATCATTAATTGTATCCCTATGTTCTTGTTCTTTAAGATGAATAAGCTTTGAAATAAGCATTTTCATAGCATAATCTTTATTTTGAAATTGACTTCTCTGAGTTTGACAAGCAACAACAATTCCAGTAGGAATATGTGTCAATCTAACTGCAGATGAAGTTTTATTAACATGCTGACCACCAGCCCCAGATGCTCTATAAACATCCATCTTAATATCATCAGGCTTAATCTCAACATCACTAATTGATTTAATTTCAGGCAAAACTTCAACAGAAGCAAAAGACGTATGTCTCCTACCACCCGCATCAAAAGGTGAAATCCTAACAAGTCTATGAACACCATGTTCAGATTTCAAATAACCATATGCATACTCACCAGAAACTAAAAATGTAACAGATTTAATACCAGCTTCTTCACCAGCCAAATAATCTAATTCTTCAATTTTAAATCCATGCTTATCTGCCCACCTAGAATACATTCTATAAAGCATATCTGCCCAATCCATAGCCTCAGTACCACCAGCACCTGGATGAATTGTAACAATAGCATTAGAATTATCATATTTATCAGAAAATAAAATCTGAATTTCTAAATTTTCTAACTTCTCTACATTTTCACTAATACTCTTAACAATTTCTTTTTCTAATTCTTCATCAGACTCAATTTTAAGCATTTCTAATATTTCAGAATCATTAAAAATCGAATCTTTAACATCATTATATTTAGTAATTCGACTTTTTAAATTACTAATCTCTGCTAAAACTACTGATGACTCATCAGCATTATTCCAAAAATTATTATCTTCAGTCTTTTTCTCTAATTCTTTCAATCTATCAGTTAAATCATCAATTTTAATTGTTTTACCAATTTCATCAACTCTATTAACTAAATTTTGATTTAATCGAATATTCTCATCTATATCAAACATATTATTTACCTAAATTCTTCTCCATATAATTAATATATCCCTGATCTATATTAGCCCAAATATTAATATTCTCCTCTAAAATACCCATATCTATTTTATCACCAGAAATATTTTCATAATGCATAACAATTGGATTTTTAAATTTAGCAGGACATCTTCCAATAATTCTAGAAATATCTTGATATTTATTACCATACCCACCAAATCCAAAATCAATTACAGCTTTAAACTTATTATTGTCATCAACTAAAACATTGCTTGCATTAAAATCACCATGAACTAAACAATCATCATCCATCCCTCTAAAATTATGTTTTTTCCAAAATTCCATATCCTCTTTAGAAAGATGCGTCCTAAGAAGTTCATCAACAAATCCTTGCAAATCAGTAGAAATATTATCAACATTAAAGACTTTATTACTCTTTTCTAATCTATGCAATTGAACCATAAACTTTGAAATATCTTTTGAAATATCATCAATCTCAAAGTCACTTAGCTCATTCATAACATCAGTCAATGGCTTGCCTGGAATCTCTTTATGTAAAGAATAAAATCTACCATTTCCATCATTCATTAATTTCAAATCAACTGTATCAAAATCTGTTTTACCATGAACATATTGTGCAAATTGACAATCTTTTACAATAGTTCTCATCCAAAATTCATCTCTTGGAAACCTAAAATAATATTTGCCATTATTTCCATAAACTTTATAAACAATATTAGTCCATCCAGTAGAAATAGGCTTCATTGTTTGAAATTCATCATCAACACTTCTCAATGATTTTTTAATAATACTTTCAAAATCATCATTTACTACAAAAAAATTCATTTCTTAACAATCCTCCCAATAAGACTAAGCAATTCAGTTTTAGAATCATCATTAAAATCATTATACACAATATAATCAAACTTTTCCTGTAATTCTTTATTATTCATAAAATTATTATATTGTTCATAAACTTCTTTAATTCTCTCATCTTCTTTTTCTTTAGACAAATTTCTACTTTTAATATTATTAATAGCAATCTCAATATTTCTAGGCAAAATATATATTGAAATCATATTAGGTTTAACTTTTTTCCAACCATCAATATGTGTATAATGCATTTCAAAAACATGATTATCATTAGAAAAAACTTCCGATTTTAAATAAGCATATCTTCCTCCAAACTCCGAAAAATCAATTGCAATATTACCTCTTACAATTTCATTATCAAGTTCATCTTCAGTCATAAAGTATCCAGTAATACCATCAATCTCACCAGGCCTAATAGCTCTAGTTCTAATAGTATGAATTTTCTTAATATTAAAGTTATTTTCAATTTCCTGTGAATAATAACTTTTACCAACACCAGTAACACCTGCTAATGCAATAAGCATCATTCTTCCTCCATCAATTTTTAAATCTATCTGCAATTTTAGGAACATTCCTATCAAGCTTATCTACAATTAAAGAAATCCATCTAATAACAGATGCTTGAGCAATAGCAAATAATATACAAAGACCAGTACTTTGAATTGAAACTTTTGTAATATCAAATAATGTATGAAGATATTTAACAGAAATAAATACTCCAATTATACTAATAAATATAACCATATTTCTATATAAATTAAGTGGTCTAATAATTCTATATAAAATTATATATCCACCAACTAACATTAAATATGTACATGCTGTACTGATATCATTAGTAGGTAAATCAAATAATTTAGCAAATTTCATTAATCCAATAATAGCAAAAAATGTAGTAATAGCAGAAGGTAAAGCTCTCAATATTGTTGTTCTAATAAATTTCTTTTTCTGCTTTTTCTCATTAGCTTCAAGTGCCAATAAGAATGCAGGTAATCCAATATTAAACGCCGATACAAGTGACACTTGTGAAGGTGATAATGGATATACGAAAAAACTAACTATTGAGAATAATGCCAATATTATTGAAAATATATTCTTATATAAAAACAATGTAGCAGACCTTGTAATATTATTAATATTTCTTCTACCTTCAGAAACAATATTCTTCATATGTGCAAAATCCGAATCCATCAAAACAACCTTTGATGCTTCCCTTGCAGCATCACTACCAGTACCCATCGCAATAGAACAATCTGCTTCTTTCATAGCCAAAATATCATTAACACCATCACCAGTCATTGCAACTTTCAAATCAAGTGCTCTTAAACTTTTAATAATCTGTTTCTTCTGTTCAGGCTTTACTCTTCCAAACACTGTATACTTTTTTACAATTTCATCAATCTCAGAATCCAATGTAACCGTATTCATATCAATATATTTTTCAGCATTCTTAATTCCAGCAGCAATCGCAACTTTAGAAACAGTAATAGGATTATCACCAGAAATTACCTTTACTTCAACACCCTGTTCTTCAAAATATGAAAAAATTTCTTTAGCATTTTTTCTAATCTTATTAACTAAAACAGTAAATAATAGTGGAACATTTGAACCATAAACTTCTCTACAAAATACCAATACTCTTTTTCCATCATTCATATATGGAATAATAGTTTCTTCATTATTTTTATATACCTCAGAATCAAGTAAAACGTCAGGAGCTCCAAATTTATAAATTCCATCACTCGTTTCAATCATTGAATACTTAACTTTAGAATCAAAGTTCTTCATTAAAGTATATTCAAAAATAGCATCAGATTGATATTTTTCCTTTAAAACTTTCATGGTAATGTTTGTATCAGTAATCGTATTTACATATTTAGAAAAAGCCTTCTCAATATCATTAAATTCACTCTCATTAATTCCATTAGCAAGTACAATATCATCAATAGTCATTTTACTTTCAGTAATAGTTCCAGTTTTATCAACACACAAAACATCAACTCTAGCTAAAGTTTCAACACTACGCATATCATGAAGTAATACTTCTTTTTTAGCCAATCTCATTGCGCTAAGTGCTAAGGCCACAGTTGTAAGTAAATACATTCCCTCTGGAATCATACCAATAACAGCTCCAACAGCAGAAACAATAGATTCAGTATATGTCAAATGTTTAATAAAATATGATTGTGAAAACAATAATGCACCAATTGGTATAATTATAATACCAAAAAATTTAACAATTCTATTAATAGACAAAACCATTTCAGATGGTTGTTCTTTAATTTCTTTAGCTTTAAGCATCAATTTAGCAGAATAAGAATCAGCACCAACTCTAATTAATTTAATATAAGCTTCACCAGAAATAATAAAACTTCCTGATTTCAATTCATCATCAATACTTTTTTCAATTTCATCCGCTTCACCTGTAAGTAAAGATTCATTAACAAGCAAATCACCATCAATAACAATCCCATCTGCTGGAATTTGTTTTCCAGATGAAACCTTAACTAAATCGCCAAGTACTAAATCATCCATTGAAACTTTAACTTCTTTACCATCTCTTAAAACATAATACTCAGATTTATCAAGTAATGATAACCTGTCTAAGACTATCTTAGACCTAATTTGTTGAAATATACCAATAAAAATATTTGCAATTACTACAGGCAAAAAAGTTAAATTTCTATATGCTCCAGCAACTATTAACAAAACAGATATAAAACCAAATATAAAGTTAAAATAAGTAAAAATATTCTTAACAAAAATACTCAAATAAGTCTGATTACTCTGTCTTTTCACATAATTAGTTTTGCCATTTTTAACTAATTCTTTCACTTCATCACTTGTCAGCCCATTATATTTCATAAACTTCTCCTTATTAATAAACTAATGTATTTGCTGGCTTCTCAATTTCCTTATAATCAATAATTTTAAGTATTGGTTCATCAATAATCTGTCCAGGTCCCATTTCATATTTATGTGATGAAATAACAGCTTCAATATCATACCAACTGTTTTCAACAAGTTTAAAATTATCATCTTTATTAATCATAAAACCAGTTAAAGACATATCAACAGCACAACAGTACATATAATACTTTCCAATTGCGATTTCATTATCTTTCATATTCTCACTTTTGAAGATTTGTCCCTGAACTTTAATCTTTCTTCCTACATAATTATCAATATGTTCATACATATCATTAAGTGTAGAAATATAATTTTCATCATTAATAACAACTTCTTCTTTTTTAGCATTTTCAATCTCTTGTTGTTTATTATCCACCACACTAGGTTTTGAATTAACAACCATTTTAGTCGTTCTTCCATCCCTATTATTTTTAATAAAATTTAAATACTCCTGACTCAAATTACCATTATATGCAATAATACCAAATATCAAGAACACAAAACAAATCAAATTTAAGATTTTAATTCTATTACTACCATGTTCATCTGAAAAAATTTCTCTAACAAAAAATATCACCAACAAACCTAAAGAAATATAAGTATATATGAACATTTTTTCATTAATAAAATTTCCAATATTACCAGTAGCTATTATAACAGCAATTATCGCAATCAAAAATAACAATATACAATAATTATATTTTCTATCACTCATTATTATCCTCCCAATACCTTATAACCAATTATCAATGAAACAACAAATGTTACTAAAGATAGTACAATAATAAACTTCGTAACAAAAGATTTCTTACATTTTTCTGCCAAATATAAAGTATTTTTAATATCAATCATTGGACCAAATATTAAATAAGCTAATATTGAAGATTTACTCATTTCATAAATAAATGTTTTAGCAATAAAAGAATCTGCAGTTGAACATAAACTTACAATATATGCAAAAGCCATCATAACAATCATTTGTAAAATAGAATTATTTGCACCAAGTGTAATATTAAATTTAGCCATTAAAATTTGAAGAGTAGCAGTAATCAAACTACCAAATATCATATATTTAATAACATCTAAAAAATCACCCTTTGTATGATCAATTACATTAAGCATTCTTATAGTAAATTTCTTTTTATGTTTTCCCTTATCTTCTCCATGACAATGACATTCATGATTACCATTATGAGAATGTTCTCCATGTTCATCATCACAATGACACTCACTATTATGCATTTCATGTCTATGATTATGTCCACAATGAACACATCCATCATCTATTACTGCATTACCATAAAAAATATCCTCATCTCTTTTATACATAATGCTCATAATAACCCCTACAACAATTGAAACAATAACACCACCGACTAATCTCCAAATAGCAATCTCAGGCATAGTTGATTTAAACGCATATACAACACTCAAAATTGCAACAGGATTAATTATAGGAGATGATAACATAAATGAAATACACACATTTAAAGGTACCTTCTTCTTTTTTAATCTAAGTGCAATAGGTATTACTGCACAATCACATGCAGGTATAAAAAAACCTAAAACTACACCAACAATAGATCCAAGTATTGGATTTTTAGGTATAACTTTTTTAAAAAAATCATCACTAATATATTCTTGTATAATAGCAGATATTAATGAACCCAATAATAAAAATGGCAAAGCCTCTAATATTATTGAAATAAATAACACTGAAATATCCTTAATCATAAAACCTCCTCAAGTTTATTGAAAATCATTTCCAATATATAAAATTTGCATATTCTTGTCAATAGAATATTACCCCATTCACTTTATTAAAACACAAATTTCACATAAATTTCACTTTTAAAAATCATTACTTTTAATCAATTTAAGTTCAGACCCATTAAGTTCTCTCATTTCTCCAAGATTTAAATCATTTGGCAATTCAAGATTTCCCATTGCAATCCTATTTAACCTTATCACTTTAGCTCCATAGTTTCCAAACATTCTCTTTATTTGATGATATCTTCCCTCAGTCAATATAACTTTCCCAACAAATTCATTCAATATCTCTAATTTAGAAGCTTTACAAACGCCATCAATTAATTTAACACCATTTTGAAAACCATTAACCATTTCTTCTGTCAAAGGAATATCAATCTCAACAATATATGTCTTAGAAATATGTTTACGTGGTGACAAAATATCATGTGCAAAAGCTCCGATCATCTGTAATAAGCATCATTCCAGTAGTATTTTTATCAAGCCTACCAGCAGGAAATAAATTTCTCCATTTATATTCCTCTGGAACTAAATCAAGTACAGTCTTATCTTTTCCATCTTTAGTCGCAGAAACATATCCAGTCGGCTTATTTAAAATCAAATAAACATATCTCTGAGCTTTTATCACTTCATCATCAATTTTAATAATATCTAAATCTTCATTAATCTTAATATCGGACTTTTTAACAACTTTATCATTAAGATATACCCTTTTAGCATTAATTAATTTCTTAACTATACTTCTAGAATACATAGAATGATTTGTTATAAATCTATCAATTCTCTCCATCTCTTCTCCAAAAAAAGCATGTACATTATAGCACATGCTCAAATTTTAATTTACAAAAACATAATTAGTTAAAAAGAATAATAAACCAATTCCAGCTATTACTTTTACTATAATTATCCCTAACTTTTGTAAAAAATTTAATTTTTTACTAGCAACAGTAAGAATAGATGTATAAATTACTATAATTGGAATAAATAGTGCAAAAACTCTTAGCCCAACTCCCAATGTATTATTAAAATCAAAATTCATTCCTATACTCCTTTATTAATTTTCAATTTATTTAAAAGTTCTACAAATTGTTTTTTTCCTAAAAAAGAACAATCATAATAATGTGTCTCATCTTCATATTCTATAATTAATATATAATTCAAATTACTCATTCTATACTTAAATTCTACTTTTCTTTTATTATATCTCTTTACATTATTTCTTTCATACAAAACAATATCATTATTATCAACAATAACTTTCATAACAGCATTAAATATAGATGAAAAAGAAATAATCAAAAATAACAGAATAGCAAATATTAATGAAATTACAATAGATTTTGCAAATTGAAAAACCAAAACACCAACCATAACTCCTGCTAACATATATATAAATAAATTAAACAATATCATTTCTTTTTTGCATTTATATAAATTTTCCATCATATCTCCATAAAATAAAATACATCTATATTATAGCATAATCTCACTATTTTTCAAATAAATAAACAGTATTATAATTATATTTATTATTTTCAAAATCAATTAATTTCGTAACCTTAGTATGATCAGTATATTCTTTAATCATATTAAGAATTTCACTCTGATTCAAATAAAAATTAATACTAACAACAAATGCCTTATCACTCTTTAATTCTGGATATTGACTTAAAACTTTAACATTTCCCAAACTATGATCTAATATTAAACTTCTTTTATAAATCATAAATTCTTCAATATCTTTAATATGATTATACCAATTATCTTCAACATATATAAAATCCAAGTCACGATATTTATTAGCAACTTCAATATATTTAGAATAATCTGTAAATAAATATTCAGGCTTTTTAATAAATAAAAATGTAACATTCAAAATAATTAATAATACAATAATCAAATATTTTAACTTTTCCAATCTAATTGAATTTAACATTATAGCCAACAAAATAAATAATATTGGAAAAACTGTCATTATATATCTCACATCACTAAAAGGTGATTTAAATTTAATTACTACTAAAAACATAAAAATAACAAATATCAAATAATTAATTATTGCCTTTTTCTTAACTATAGCAAATATTAATATTGATATACCAATTAATATAATTACATATTTATTAAATCCTGTTAATAAATTAAATAATTCAAGCAACTTCACATGATTAGCGAAACTACCAACACCTCTATATGAAAAGAAAATATGAAATATTGCTGGAGGAAATAATAAACAAAATAATATTCCAGATAAAAAATGCACTTTAAAATATTTTTTAGAATTTTCAGATTTTTTATAAAGTAATAAACATTGAATAAATATAAAACTAAATAATATATAAACTAAAAAATAATAATGTGACAATCCACCAAGTACAATCGTCCATAACAATTTTCTACAATTTTTCTTATCAAATTCAAAATCATTATTAATTATCTTTATTGCAAAATAAGTATATATAACCATAAACATTGACATTAAGGCATACATTCTTTGGAAAATCACCAATGTAGTGCTTCCAAGAGAAACTCCGAAAACTAGTATCCAAAACCAAAAATTTTTTATTTCCAAATAATCAAAAATTTTCTTCAAAAAATATAATATAACTCCAAAAATTAAAACATTAATTATAAATATAATGTACTTTGAAAAATTACCCAAAAAGAATATACTAACCAAATGTACTAACATATAAAACAATGGTGGATGAACATCCATTGCTTGATTAAAATACACCATATCAAACCTTAATACATCTTTCAATCCAATCGTAACATAATCTTTAGCATCTTCTCTAGTTTTCCAAATTGGTTTTTGATTACTCTCAATCTCATTAACTTTCGCTTTAGCACCATTAATATCTTTAATAAGTGAAATCCAATTATTTTCAAATATTACTCTATTCAAGGCATTAGCATAATCATATGGTCTAAACATAATATCATATCTATAATTAGATGAACCATATGAAAATACTTCATCAGAAAATAATCCTTTTTTCTGTCCCATCCAATACAAAAAATTAACCATAATAAGGGTTATTACTAAATATTTAAAAACTCTATTATTAAAAATTTTATTTATCTTTTCCATAAAAACTCCATTAATTTATCTTCACCTCTAATATACAACATCTCACAGATATTTACAAATGTTAATAATTTCTATAAAATATAAAAAAGGGTGCCTATTAAAGCACCCAATCAAAATTAATATGTAAAATTATCAATAAAAAACAAAAACCTTTTAACCAATACTTTTTTCAAACATATATTGAATTTTATTTTCTTAAATTATATAATGTCATTACAAATTACAAACGCCTGGATAGCTCAGTTGGTAGAGTGCAGCCTTGGTAAGGCTGAGGTCGGCAGTTCAATCCTGCTTTCAGGCTCCAAAATAATTAGTTTAACAACCAAGTCAATAAAATAGACTTTGTTGTTAATATTTTAAAAGGCAGACCATAAATCATGGTCTGCCTTGCACACTTTACTACTATTATCTAAGATTAGGAATTCCTTTCAAATTCACTAGATCTCTACTAAGAGTATATAAATTAACATTTTTCAAAACTCTTCCATCATTTTTTATTATCCTTTGAATGACAACCCAATTAGAATCACATACACTAATAGAATCCACAAGTCCAGTAAACGCATTTTCAAATGCATTTAATAGATTTTCTTCAGTTCCAATTGATACACTATATCCATCAGTCCATAATTTCATATAAAATGAACTTTCAGAATTTCCACCATTTTTTAAAACATATATCCTATTCGGATTTTCATTCAATACTGCAGTTATGCCATATTCTTTCAGAAAATTTTGAAATTCATTATCGCGATAAAACGCATACCTATGATCTATAAATCCACCAGATAATCCTAGAATTCCATTTCCAGCTTTACTCCCCTTTTTTACAACAAAACCCATCTTGATAATCTTAACAGGTTCATTAGGTAGCTTTAAAGTTAATTTTGCAAATCCACTATGAAACAAAATATACCTCATAGTATGAATTCCATCCAAACATTCATAACTAGACTCACAAAATACATTACCATTCTCTTCCACTCTGCATTTCCAACCATTCACAACAATGTTTCTAGAATCAAAACTTTTATAATTAACTCCATCACATCTAACAAATAATCCATTTTCAATAGTTATATTTGCAGTAGCCATAATATCCTTTCCCTAATCCAATAAAGGTTCGTTCCCAAAATATGAAATCGGCTAATCCCATATTCCTGCTACATAGCCAGGCCTTTTATTCAATAATAATTTACACAATAAAAAAAGATTAAAGAATCAATTCAATTTTATAAGACAATATATCTATCATCTATTTTTCAATGTGCACGCAAAAATACGTAACAAATATTATAATTCATTTTATTAAAAAATCAATGTTTTACTTAATATCTATAACTAAAACCTAAATTAATATGATATAATATCCAAAAATAAATTAGAAAGAACTTAAAAACAATGGCATTTGACGGAATAGTATTAAAAAATATAACAAACGAATTAAAAGAACTTATAAATGGAAAAATCAACAAAATTCAACAAAGTTCAAAAGATAACTTAACTTTATCAATTTATAATCAAAACCCCTACAATCTATATATAGACATTTCAGCAAATAATTATAGAGTGAATTTAACAACCCACTCAGAAAAAAATCTTCAAACACCATCAAACTTTTGCATGGTATTAAGAAAATATATTACATCAGCCAAAATAACTAATATCTATTCACTAGGATTAGAAAGAATTTTATACATAGAATTTGAAACATACAATGAAATGAATGACTTAATAAAAAGATATCTTGTATGTGAATTAATGGGCAAATATAGTAATATATTGCTTTTAAATGAACATTTCAATATAATTGACGCTTTAAAGAAATTTGACGGAAACGATATATCAAGAGACATCATGCCAGGTAGACATTACAACTTACCAAATGATATAAAAAATGATTTTACTAAAACAAGTGAAGCAGAATTCATAAACATCATTAACAATTCAGAATTTAAAACACTTGAAACAGCCATTCCTTCTTTATTTACAGGAATAAGCAAATTATATATTCAATCACTAATAAATGAATTAAAACTAAGTAATACCATTTCAGATAAATCTTTAAAAGAAATATATAAAGCAATTTCAAACTCAATAACAAATGGGAAAGGAATAAATTTTAAAAATAACTATACAATTATTCCAACAAGTAATTCAAAAAATTTAGAATTAAATAATTTTTTAGACAATTTCTACTATAACAAAAATAAAATCGAGGATTTTAATAACTATAAGTCGATTCTTCTTAAAATCATTAATAATACACTTGATAAAATAACAAGCAAATTACTCAATATTGATGAAAAAATCAAATCTACAGCAAATATGGACGAATTAAAGCTATATGGAGAATTTATACTTGCAAACATTTATCAATTCAATGAAAAAGAACTAGAATATAACAAAATTTCCAAACTAAAAGTAGTAAATTATTATACAAACGAAAATGTTGAAATAGAAATTGATTTTACAAAATCTCTATCAAAAAACGCAGACAACTATTTCAAAAAATATAATAAAGCAAAAAATACCTTAAAAGTTTGCAAAATTCAACAAGAAGAAACAAATAAAGAATTAGATTATTTGCAATCACTTCTATATCAATTAGATAACTCCACAACAATAACAGATTTAGATGATATATATGATGAAATAAATGAACAAATATTATTCACAGATTCAGCATTAAAGAAAATCAAAAAACATCAAAATCCAAATCAAAAACCGAAAAAAGCCGAATTACCCTCACTAACTAATTACATCAAAACTACAGTTGACGATTACCAAGTACTAATCGGAAAAAACAATAAACAAAATGATTATTTAACAAAAACAGTAGCAAACGAATCAGACATATGGATGCACACTAAAGATATTCATGGTAGCCATGTAATATTAAGAACAAATGGACAAACACCAAAAATATCAACAATAGAAAAAGTAGCATCACTTGCAGCATATTATAGTAAAGCAAGATTTTCATCACATGTACCAGTTGATTACACCCAAATAAAATATGTAAAAAAGCCAAACGGCTCAGTACCAGGATATGTGATTTATACTAATAATAAAACAATATATATAACACCATCAAGCCTATTAACAACAGAATAACAAAAGGAAGTAGATAAAACATCTACTCCCTTTTTGAATTAAGCTGCTTTTGAAAAAAAGAAACTTTTTATTTTATTAAAGAATCTCTTTATAAAACTCTCTTTATATTTAATCGTTAGCCTAACCTCTTCAGTAATCTCTTCAACTTCTTCATCATCAACTATATCACCATCATCATTAACTTCATAAACATTAGGTAATTTAGCAATTCTTTCAAGATATTCTGTTTTTTCTAATTCATTTAAAATATAATTTTGATAAATAAGTGATAACAATCCAATAGTTACATTAGATAACTTATCATTAACATCAAATTTATATTCATTATTCTTAATCTTATTAAAATAATTTATTAAAATATCTGGAATTCTCTTAATTAAAATTGAATCCATATTTTTAAAAACCCCAGAAATTTCTGCTGCAACATCTTTACATTCATTATCAATTTCATCATCATTCAATATAACTGCATTAGCTAAAATATCATATGCTTCTTTTCTATAAACATTAATACCATAAGAATTAACTAATTTTTCAATATATTCTAAATCAAACTTTTTAAAATTTTTAATAAAATTGAATTTATCATCAACAAAATACAATCTATCAATTATATCCTTGCCAATTATATCAATTGCAATCTTAAAATCTTCATTATACTCATATTGCATTGGATCATGACAATCTTTGCCAAATAAAACTTTAACAGGTAAACCACCATTCTTTAATGAAACCTCAGACTCATCAGCAACTATCTTCCAAAATTCCTTACAAGGATATTTAATCTGTTGTGAATATTTTTTTCCATTTAACTCTGAAATATAATTACTACCCATCCTACCTAGATTTATTTCAAGTGGGATATTAGTCTCAATAGCTTTTTTACAAATTAACCTTGTAATCTGCTCTTCTTTTTCTCCAAATTCAGCTCTTCTCACCATAAAAATATCAGGATGTGCAATAATATCTGGAATTCCTCTGTCCATTGATAAAAGTAAATAACTTAAATAAGTATCTAAATCATTATCAGTAGGTTTCTTTTTAGTATAAATATTTAAACCAACAAAATCACCACTTTTATCAATAACAAAATGTTGACCCTGAATCATAATATCAGTTTTATTTTTCAAATCAATCAAATGTTTAATATCTTCATCAAATGGAGTATATTCAAATTCAAAACCAAGCTTAATATCAATCTTATCACTATAATCTCTTTTTAGTTTATTAATTGATTCAATATATTCATTAGTAGAACTCAATGCCATTCTCATGTTTTCATTAAAATCAAGTTCTTCCCTTAATGGTACATGATCTGTAAAAGCCATCGAAGTATACCCTGCTCTTATTGCTGCATCAACATAATCCTTGTCCATTGCCGTTTTAGAAGCATGTTTACATCTATAAGTATGTGAATGATAATTAAAATTCTGTCTTTCTAATTTATTCATCATTTACAACCTCCTTACTCTTCATATCATTTTTTAATTTAAATTCCGTAAAATTAATATCTAATTTATTATAATCATCTGCTCTCAAACCAATTCTATTCTTCATAAAAGTAAGCATAATCATAATTCCAATCAATGATATAGCGCCAAATAATGTAAACGAAATAGCCATATCATTATTTTTAACAATACCAGTAGCAATAAGTCCCATTAAAAATGATGATGTACCACAAACAATTGCATAAGCAGAATAAATTTTTGACAAAATCTTCTTACCAGCAAAATTTGACATATACTTTTTTATCAAAACATAATAACAAGACATACATAAATATCTAAGCATATATAAAATAACTACAAGCATAATAATTAAATAATAATTTATTTTAAACTTATAAAGAAGTCCAGCAACAAATATTGTCAGCCCAAACAACACTCCAACAATTGTTAAAGTCCTATTCTTAAACTTTTTATGAACTTTTTCTGCATAATGTGATCCAATAGAAGATACAAGTTGTGTTGCACCATATATTATTCCAATCAATTCAGGAGAAACTTTCAAAAAATTTAAATATTCAATCTCATAATTATTCATAACTTGAATTGAAGAATAAAATATTGCTACAAAACCAAACAATGCCACTAATCTTTTAGAAGTAAAAATATATTTAAATCCGATACCTAATTCTTTAAAATATTTATTTTTCTTCTTTATGAATTCCTCTTCTGTCACAACTTTCTTTTTATCATCTTGATCAAGTGGATGTAACATAAAAGCAATTCTAAATGATATCAAAAATGCACTACAACATAATATCAAAGGAATATATGGATTTAATTTAAATAAAAATCCAGAAACTGCAGCAGAAATAGTTGCAACTATAAAAAATCTACTAAGTGATTTCCCAAGTGTTTTTGCAAAAACCTCAGACTTTTTATCAGTATTCGGAATTGAGTACAGCAACATACTCTCTTCAGCATTATCCTTAATCGGATATCCCATTCCCATAAACAAATAAGCTAAATAAAGTATTATCGGATTAGTAGCAAAAATAATTAAAGTAACAGCTATTATCAAAAGTAAATCACCAATAATAATAGAAGCCTTATATCCTAATTTTTCAATAATCATAACAGATGGAACTTGACAAATCACTTTAAAAATCCCATATAATGCACCTGCTAATACAATATTTGACATTTGTAAATTTCTAACATTAGTCAAAAACAAAATATATGTTGTATAGAAAAATAATAAATCAGATGCTAACATTTTATGGATTTTAAGTAATGATATATTATCCCTCTGTTTTTTAGCATATATAATTTCTTTCTTTGTCATTTGTGTCCTCTTTACTAAACTTGTAATTTAATTTTATCAATAGTATCAATATTTTACAAGATTTTACAAGATTTCAAATATTATATTTATATTACAAAAAAACGCGAAGACAATAAAATCTTCGCATTCCTTATATCATAAAATTAATCTAAATTAGCTAATAATGGTGGTGCTATTTGCTTCTTTCTTGACATAACACCTTCTAAGAACATTGAATCATCTGAATCCAACTTTTTATTAAAAGCTTTTTCAACAACACCTTTTAAATTACCCATTGCAATTATCTTTGAATTAGTATTAACAATATCAGTAATTACAAATAAAAATAATTCTAAACCTTTATCATTAATTTCTTTTTCCATAGCAAAAGCTAACTCTTCTTTTCTAGAAAAAACATCATCAATATCAGCTGTATTAACTTGTGCTACTACAAACTTTTTACCTTTTTCAGTAAATTCTTTAGCATCCAAATTAACAATTTCTGTTGCAGAATATGTACTTAAATCAGTACCAGCTTTAAGCATATTCATTCCATATTCTCTAGCATCAAAACCTGCAATTTTTTCTAATTCATTAAAAGCTTCAATATCATATTTAGTACATGTTGGAGATTTTAACAACAATGTATCTGAAATAATTGCACTAATCATTAATGTAGCAATCTTAGAATCTATTTCAACACCATTTGCTTTATATTCCTCAAATAACAATGTATTTGTACAACCATAAGGTTTAGCATTATAATATAAAGGCTCAGTAGTATGAAAATTAGAAATTCTATGATGATCTGTAACAGATACAATCTTCAAATTTTCAATATTATCTGCACTTTGATCAAACTCATTATGATCAACAAGCATAACTTCTGTGCCATTCTCTATATTTGAAACAAACTCAGGTGCTTCAATTCCCAAATAATCTAAAATATATTGTGTTTCCTTACTAACATTACCCAATCTAGCAGCTTTAACTTTTTTACCTAATTTAGTTTCTAAATTAGCTTTAACTAATGCTGAACAAATTGAATCTGTATCTGGATTTTTGTGTCCAAAAATTAAAATTTCTTCCATAATCAATTCCTTTCACTCTTTTATACATTACTATTATCATTCATATTAGACAAATTGTCAATATTTTTAATATATTTAACAACTTCAACATTGCTATTCTTAGCTCTTTCAAGCATTTTTTCATAAACAATATTACGAAGCTTTCTTTGAGCTTCTTTTTTGCTCAAATTCATATCAGGATAAAAAGGCCCATCAATATATGAAACCATTCTTACTTTAGAAGTATTATCAATTTTTTGATAAGTGTTTATAACACAAAAAACAGGCTTATTAAACTTAATTGGATAAGTAAATGATACATCCTTAAAATTACGTATTCCAGTATAATATGGCCAAATATGTGCCTCAGGATATATAGTAATTGATTGCTTCTTATTAACCACTCTATCTTCAATAATATTCATAAAATTTTTAGTAGCAGTTAAGTTACCAGGAATAGGAATAGCTCCAAGAAGCTCTACAATCCATCCAAATGGTTTAACAGATATATTAGCAGGATTTACGATTAAATAATTTCTTTTAGGCATAACAGACATACTGGTAGTAAAAGTATCGGAAAAAACTTGTGTATGATTACTATATATAAAAAATCCTGTATTCTTGCACTCCCTATATTTTTCTTTACCAATAAATTTATGCCTAAATTTACATTTCAAATAAATCCACTTAATTGGTACACTTAAAACATTTTGTAACAATGCCGAAAAGCACTCCCAAATAAAAGAGTGCTTATAATTATATCTTTCATCAATAATTCTCGGTTCAATTACTGCTGTAGAAAATTCATCATTTAATTCATCATTATAATAAATAACCTTATTTTTTTTCATTCTTTCCCATTTCATTCAAATAAACTAATGGAGTTTTATAAAATTCCTCATAAATTTTTTTCCAAATTTCATAATTTTTTTCCATCATTATTTTTTCATTTTCTTTGTTTGTTTTATTAGAATCAGGATAAATAGGTTTTGAAAAATGAATAGTATATTCTTGAACAGGATATCCATCATCACCGATAATATCACTATCTTCCATTGTTATAAAAACAGGCAATACAGGAACATTATTTTTTGTAGCAATTGAAAAAGCACCAGGTTTTAAAGGCTTTGGTTTCCTATAATTCCACCACATACTTTGTTCAGGATATATCAAAATATAATCTCCTCTAGATAATAATTCCTCACATGCTTTTAAAAACTTTTTCATAGTTTCTTTAACAGAACTAAGTGGCAATGTATTACAATATTTAAAAATAAATCCAAAAAAGCCTGGAAAATTAGTATAATTGCCTTCCCTTATTACCTTATACAATTTCCTCTTTTTCAATATTCCTGCATCCCTCATGCTCTTTTCAACAGAAAAAGAATCATATGGATTAAAATGATTGCATGTAACAATTGCTCCAGAGTCAAGCATTGCATTTTCAATTCCAATTACATCTTTTATAATTACTTTTTTATCAGCCACAGATTTATCAAAAAATCTAACAGCTTGATAATAAGCAAACTTATTATACATTTTATCCTTAAATCCATCTTTTAAATAATTTATCATTTCAGGCTCAAGAGGAATAGTCTCAGGATCATCTTCAACATCCTTATCAAAAATTCCTGCCTTTTCCAATTCAATTATTTTCTCCTGTATTTTAACTCTCCCAGGATCCTTTACTGTATTATCTATCATCATATCCTCAAAATCTATTTTTTTATTCTATCATCACCAACACATGCAATTTCTAATTTTGCATATTCAACAAGCTTTTTATGTGATTCATCACCTTTAATTTTATCTTCTTCAGAAAAATTATTTTTAATTTCATTAATTTGGTCAATATATTCTGTTTTATTAGCATATTCCCAAAAATATTCTTGATATGGAATATTATCAAAATGCCATGGTTTAAAAGCTAAATTAAAATGAACTAATTTCAATGTATCCCTATCATTAACTTTATCAGGATTTACTGGCATTCTATCCCAATCAGTACTCAATATAGTAACTCTGCCCTTACAAAATCTATTCAAATAATCTTGATCTTGTGCAACATAATATTTAACAGTATCCAATAAATGTAAGAATTTATTTTCGAAATCATTATCCCTCATTTCTTTTAAATTCATTATTAAAATACCTGCATTAAAATATGTTTTATAACTTGAACAGCCAACAACTTTTTCAGCATAATCTCTAAAAATTTGTTCTGTAGCAATAACATCATCTGGAGCAGCGCCAACATAATTATTTCCAATATCAATATTATATAAATTAGCTATATCATCCAATATAACAATATCAGAATCTAAATATAATGCTTTATCATATTGCTTAAACATATTCGGAATAAATAATCTAAAATATGTTGAAATAGAATAATAATCCCTAGTATATAATTTATCCTTAATATTATTAGCTAAATCTGTAACATCATGATATAAAATTTTAACATTTTCTCTCTCATATTTATTAATTTTAGCTCTATTTTCTTCATTCATTGCAGTTGTCATGATGTTAATTATATACATATTTTCATCACTTGCATTATCAACTAATGATTGCATAGCAACACCTAAAAAAGGTGCATATTTATCATCAACCGTAAAAAATATTGGTATTTCTTTTAATTTATTCATAATAATTCTCCTTAATCTTTTTATATTCTTCTAAATCTTTATCAAAAGTATGACATTTATAAACTTTGTGTACTTTATCAATATTCCATTGTTTAATATTTTCAGTATGCGGATATGGTCTAAAAACCAACCTTTTGCAAAAATGACACAGTACTGTAGTTTTCCTATTAAATTTAGATTGCTCATTAAATTTTCTAGGTAATAACAATTTCTTAATTGTATTATAATATATTGCATCTTGATCAGCAAAAATTAATTTACATTGTCTAAGTAATTCTCTTGCTTTTTCAAATAAACCAGTTTTTCTAATTAATTTCATATTAAGAAGTAAAACACCAGCATTAAAATAATCAGACGATATAAGCCATGAACCATATTTTTCCCTAACAGCTGCAAACTCATAATCATTTATATTAATATTATAAAGTTCTGAAATATCTGCATTTGCCATAATATCAGCATCTAAATATAAAATTTTATCAGGAATTTCGTCAACCTTATCTGCTAATAATCTAAGCAATGTATATGGTGTACAATATGCACTCTCATTAACACATTTCTTAAATTCCTGTTCATATAAATTAGTAACATCAAACAATTTAACACTGCTCTTTTGATTTCTACTTATTGCAATTTTTCTTAAAAGTTCAATTTGATGATCAGTTATTTTAACATAATCTTTATTAATTCTTGTAACATCCATAGTAAAAATATAATAACTTATAGGTTCCTTCGTCCTATTAACTATAGATAATAATTGAGTAATTGCGCCATCAAACACTTTTTTGTTCCCACAAAGAAGTATATTTATCATTTAACTATCCCCTTAAATTCTTTATTCTCTCTCTTTTTAACTAAGAATGTTGAAATAAGTACAACAATACTAGATATAACTGCCATTAAATAAAAACTAATTCCTCTATTTAACAATACTGCGCCATTCAACAATTTATTTGGAATAATCGATGAGAATAAAGTCACAAAAGCACCCTCTGTAACACCTACTGCACCAGGTGAAGGAATTCCAGAAACTGTAGCATATAGCATAGCTTGCAAACAAAGTATCTTGATATATGAATCACCACTCAATCCCAAAGCTCTATAAGTATAATATGGAATTGAATAATAAACAATCATTTGTAAAATAGTAATTCCAAGCGTTTTCAATACATATGGAACATTATTTCTAATATATTTTGCACTAACTTGATACTTTTCAAGTGAACTTCTCAAATCTTCAACTTTTTTATCAAGTTTCCTCAATTTTAATTTAGTCATAATTTTAATTGCAAAATTAACCAATCCATTTGACAATCTTTTTGAAAAAATTGAAATTAACAATAAAGTTAACGCAATTATATTTAACCCAACACCAATCACAAAAAAGATTCTTAAACCAATTGATAAATATGAATGATAAAATATCAAACTAATTAAAGCCATCAAAATTGTTGTAATTTGAAAACTTGTCAAATTAATAAGTAATGCTAAAGATGAATGTCCAATATCAAGTCCATCTTTATGCATATAATAAACTTGCATAGGTTGTCCACCACTTGCCGCAGGCGTTATAGCACTAAAAAATACACCAATAAAAGCATATTTTAAACACTTAAAATAAGTTGTATTAGTATTTAATCTTTTTAAAGTTCTCATTAAATTAAACGCTTCAAGCATACAATATATTAACATTGCTAAACAACTACATAACAAAAATAATTTATTAGTAGAATCAATAATTTTTAATAATTCATTCATATCTTGATTAGCAAATAAAATTTTAAACGTAAGCCATATCAAAAAAATAAATAACAACATATTTAATATATATTTTTTAATCTTATTCATAAACTTTTTCCTTTAAACTTATGACAATATTATACAATATATACAATATATTTGTAAATACTACCGAACTTCTATTCAAAGCCAGATACAAAAGGAGAATGACTAATAAAAGCCATTCCCCTTTAAAATACAAAATATACTAATTAAATATTAATAACTCCTGAAAAAGCAGCATATTTTCTAGTATTTCCTAATTCTGAATCAACACCAGCAATAACACCTTTATCACCTTTTTCTAATATTCCATTTGATTCAAATTTTGAAATACCATCTTCAATCATATCATTAACTGCATTCTTTGTATCAACTAAAACAACTTGAACACCTTGAATTAATGACATTTTATTATATGTTTTTTCATTATCTGTTATGATTAATACTGGAACTTCTGTTCTCATTGAAGAAAGATATTCTGCAGATCTACCACTACGTGTATAACATGCAACAGCATCTGCATTTGAATTTAATATAGTTTCAACTGCATTATAAGCTGCTTGATGTCTTGGGTCTTCAACTATATCATGATCAAATCTTGTACAATCAAATCTCTTTGTATAATTTAAGTCACTTTCAATTGCTAAAGCAATTTTATTCATAACTTCAACACATTCAACAGGATATTTACCCATTGCACATTCTCCTGAAAGCATAATACAACTTGTCAAATCATAAATAGCATTTGCAACATCAGATGTTTCAGCTCTTGTTGGACGTGGGTTAGATTGCATTGATTCTAACATTTGTGTAGCAACTATAACTGGTTTTCCAGCTTCATTACATTTCTTAATTAATTGTTTTTGAACAATAGGAACATTTTCAAGTGGAATTTCAACACCCATATCACCACGAGCTACCATAATACCATCAGATAATTCAATTATCTCATCCATATTATCAACACCCTCTTGGCTTTCAATCTTAGAAATAATTTCAATTTCTTGTCCACCATTATCATTTAACAATTTTCTAATTTGTCTTACATCATCAGCTCTTCTTACAAAAGATGCAAATATATAATCAAATCCTGCTTTAACACCATTTGTGATATCATCAATATCTTTTTGTGCTAATGCTGGTAAATTAACTTTAACACCTCTAATATTCATTGTTTTTCTTGAACCAAGTTTAGCTGTATTTTTAGCAACTGTTACAATATCAGTTCCAACAACTTCTTTAACTTCAAACTCAAGAGTTCCATCATCAACTAAAATTGTTGTTCCAGGTTTAACATCTTTATATAAATCTTTGTAACTAATAGTTGTCTTTGTTTCATTTCCAATAATATCATCTTTTACAAATGTAAACTCTTGTCCTTCATGAATTACAACTTTTTCATCACCTGATTCTAATTTACCAGTTCTGATTTCTGGTCCCTTTGTATCAAGTGCTAAAGCTATAGGTAATCCTAACTTTTCTCTAACATTTTTGATTGTTTGAATTTTAACTGCATTTTCTTCAAATCCACCATGTGAAAAGTTAATTCTACAAACGTTTAATCCAGCTTTCATTAACTTGGTTAACATTTCTTCGCTTTCACTAGCAGGTCCGATAGTACCAATTATTTTAGTTTTTCTAAAATCTTTCATTTTCTTCCTCCTCCTTAAAATACCATAAAATTATAACACCATACTAAATAAATATCAACACCTTATAAAAAATAAGAAAACTTCGTTTTAGATTTTAATCCGATTAATTTTTCATTATATATTTCTTATTTAAATTTCATATTTTCACTACATAATACTAAAAATGAAACCACTTTTTTAATTTATTAACAAATCTTTTTAGCAGTGATGGCTTTTTAACAACCATTATTGCAGTTTTAGTCAATTGCCTATATTTAGGCTCATCAGCCTTTTTTAGAGCACCATCATCACATTTCTTAATATCAACCATTAATCATTTATCAACATCTGATAAATATTTCTTAGTTTGATTATCAGCTAAAAACAACCTATAAATAACAGACAATACATCCTTTGCTTCATTTGAAATATTTTGCTTATCAAAAGATAACCCAATATTATATTTAAAATTTCTACTTTTATCAGCATTTTCTTCTAAATACTCAATATATTTAACTGGAATCTTATTATATTCACTCCTCGGTAAAACAGAAATAATTTCTAAAACTTCAGAATATGCCTTACTATAATCACTATTAATCATCATAATCCTCCAATCCAGAATCCTCAATAAGCTTCAATTCATCAATATCATCAATACTTTTATGATCAATATCATTTTTTTGCATATCCAATATCTTCAATACATTTTTAGAAGACAATCTATCTCCATTTTTTAATTCTTCAGCAATCTCATTAACAACTTCTGATTTAGGAAATTCAATGTCAATACTATCATCAATATCATGAATCATTGTAACAACTTTTCCAAAACCTTTTCTATATTGAACAGGTAAATTATTAATATACTTTTGAAACTGCAACATTGATAAAAAATCAACATAACCATTACTATAACACATATCCTCAATAATCTTATCAGACTCAATACCACATAAAATTTTAGTAAATAGTTTTGCATTAATTTCAGGTGAATATTCCTCAAAATAAACTTTTGCAATATTATCACAATATTCATTTTCATGAGTCATCAAACTTTCATACATTTTACTATATAATCTAGTAGGAAAATCCAGATTATTCAAATTAGGTCTTCTTCCTATCTCTTCATATATTAAATCACTCATTATTTTTAGTACATTTGACTTAAATGAAGAATAAATAGAATCAATTGTCTCATGAATATTCTCTGACACCTCTTCTTTATTAACATTAATAGTAGAATATTTTGCAATATAATCAACTTCATCATCAATACTTACTTTTTTATCTAAAATATCCTTAATTCTAGGAGTTAATTCAATTGAAATACTCTCATTTTTCTTTTGTAAATTCTTCTCATATAAATCACCAACTTTATAATCTCTGCACTCAATCATCATTCCAAGTTGTGACGAATAATAAACATTTCCTTTATCAAAATATCCTTTTCTACCTGCTCTACCAGATAATTGATCAAATAAATTTTTGGATATTGGACCTTCATAATATTTAGCAAGTTGAGCAAACACCACATTTTCAATTGGAAAATTAACGCCTAAAGCTAATGCATCAGTACCAACAACTGTATCAATTAAACCATCTTCAAAACATTTTTCAATAAACATCTTTTGTTTAGGAAGCATTGCTCCATGATATTTAGCAATTCCAAAAAATAAATCTTTTAAAACTCTATCACCACTTACTTTATATTTCTCAGATAAAATTTTAATTTTTTCAATAATTTCAGGCGATTGTTTATCTCTAACAGTCCTTAATAATTCAACTGCTCTATCAATACCATCTTTTGAAAAAGCAATAACCAATGCCTTTTCAATATTATGTAATTCAATATCACCACCAAAATGCATATCAGTTATTCTTTTATGATTTTCAAAAACATAAAACTTTCTACCAGATATCTTCTCAATATATTTTTCAAATTCCTTAATATTTCCAAATGTAGCCGAACATAATAATAAATTTTTAGCTTTTGACTTGTGTAATCCATCAACATAGGCTCTAGCTCTATCAGGATTTTCAAAAATATAATGAAATTCATCAAAAATTACTGTAACATTTTCTTTATCAATATATTTATTTGTATAAATCTCTTGTGTACAACACAAATAATCATAATCTTCTGGGATATTTTTCACATCACCAGTTTCTAAAGCAACTTTATAACCTTTCTCAACTAACTCTCGATATCTTTGATTTGATAATGCTTTAATAGGCGACGTAATAATAATTGGCCTCTCTTTTTTTAAATCAGCCCACTCCAAAAACACCCTAGTTTTACCACTCCCAGTTGGCGAACTAAGTATAACACTATCTTCATTTGAAATAGACTCCAAACACTTCTTTTGCCATCTAAAATCACTATCAGCTTTAATATCGTATTTAGAGTAATCCTTATCATTAAAATCACTCATCAAATCTTCTTCATCAAATAAATCTTTATATTTCATTACCCCTCCATACTATTAAGCATTAATTAATTTTATTCTTTTTTCTATAATATAAATAGAGCTCATACCATACAAGGTATAAGCTCAAATTTGACACTTTTTTCTTCCGTATACACAAACTTTTCTTTAGTAACTATAAACTTCTTCATTTGTACAGTATATATTTTATCATCTGTATCTTAATCATTAAAATATTGTTCAGGAACATCAACAATCGAATCAATTGAAATTTCATTTCCAAAATTCATGATTGGCTCTTCATTTTGATGGAACTCAACAATCGGTTGATTATCTTGAAAAATATCTTTTTTTACTGCAGGTCTTATATGAAGTCCCTTATTCCAATAAATCTCTTGATTCCAGAAAGCTGCAACTTCACTAAAAACCTTCTGTTTATATGGAGTTATAACAAATGCATTTTTTATAGCTAAACTAAGTTTACTTCTCATTTTCGCCCATTTTGTAATTGTTGCTAATTGAGCATATACAGCTGGCTTTGAAGCAGATTCTTCAATATTATATGATTGCATTTTTTCATCCTCCGTTCTTTTGTTTACAATAATAATATAACCTTAACAAACATTTATTTCAATAAAAATAGTTTTATTTTTATATTTCAATTATATTACATTATTCATATTAAAATCTGGAACAAACTCTTCTTCATGTTTTCCCAAATCTTGTATATATCCATTTTCAATATCAAGACCATAAAAATATTGTTCAATTTTTCTATATTCACTAAAAGATAATTTTCTACCAATTAATTCATCTCCAATTGCTTTATACGTTGGGAAATATTGAGCCATGACACTTACATAAATATCTTTTCTTAAATTATCTTTAATCCACTTCAAAACATTCTTAGAATTCTGTATATGATTTGGTAAAACTAAATGTCTAACAATCATTCCTTTTTTCATAATTTCACCATCAAAAACATATTCATCAAATTGTGATTGCATTTCAATTAATGCAGATGTAACTTTTTCAAAATAATTTGGAGCTTTTGAATATTTAATAGCCAATTCATTAGTAAAATACTTAAAGTCCGGCAAATATATATCAATATATCCATTTAATTTCTTTATTGTTTCGACTTCTTCATAACCATTAGTATTATAAACAATAGGAATATTTAAACCATTCTTTTTAGCAATATCAATTGCCTTAATAATCTGTTCAACATACATTGTTGGAGTTACTAAATTAATATTATTAGCACCTCTTTCCTGTTGCTCAAGCATAATTTCAGCAAGTCTTTCAATTGTAACATCAATTCCTTTTCCACCTTGACTAATATCATGATTTTGACAGAAAATACAATTTAAATTGCAATTACTAAAAAATATAGTTCCACTTCCATTCCTACCACTAATACAAGGTTCTTCAAAATAATGTTTAGAAACTAAAGCAATTCTAACCTTATCATCACATCTGCAATAACCTTTTTTCTCATATCTATTAACTTTACACTTACGTGGACAAATTTCACACTTACTAATTAAATCCATCATTTAACCTTTCTAAAAAATATGTTATAATAACTCTGTTTAAAGGAGAATTATAATGAAAAAATTTGAAAACAATATATTTGAATCAACAGCAACAATTGAATATGAAGACTCTGGCTTAAAAGGAATCCTAACAAATAAAGGATTTTTATTATTATTTCAAAAAGCTGCAAATGCACATTCTGCATACATCAATTTCTCATTCAATGACTTAATTGAAAATGACCTATCTTGGATTATCCTTAATTGGAGATTACAGGTATTTCATAGACCAATTAGAGAAAGTAAAGTAACTATAAAAACATGGATTAGCTTCTACAATCACATATATACATTAAGAGAATATGAAATGTATGATGAAAATAATAATCTATGCGCAATAGCTGAATCAAAATTTTGCCTATTTGATTTAACAAGAGGACGTATAGCTAAACTTCCTGAAAACATTGGAACAATGTATGGAACAATTGATAAAAAAGTATTTAACAATGATGATTTGCCTCGTCTTCCAGATCCTACAACATATCCAATCTTTTCAGATAAATATAAAATTCGCCGTTTTGACTTAGATGCAAACATGCATGTACACAACTTAAATTACTTAAATTTTGCATACGAGCTATTACCAGAAAGCATCTTTTACGGTCCAGAATTTAATAATGTAGAAATATTCTTCAAACACGAAATTAAACTAGGCCAAACAATTCATTCATTCCTATACAATGATCCAGACCACAAAAATGGATATATAATTTGTATAAAAAATGAAGATGAAACTATAACACATTCAAACATTAAATTATATAATTAATACTCAACACTAACTAAGCATAATCCACTAGGCGGAAGCGTTTTACCTGCATTTTTACGACTTCCGTCTTTTATTATATCTTCAATAGACTTTGGGCTTATTTTTCCTTCTCCAACTTCAAGTAATGTTCCTGCAATAATTCTCACCATATTATATAAAAATCCATTACCAGTAAGTTCAATATTAATCAAATCACCATCTCTGTAAACTTTAGCATCATATATTTTACGAACACTACTCTTACTACTTGTTCCACTAGCTTTAAATGCCTTAAAATCATGTTCACCAATAAAATATTTTGCTCCTTCATTCATTTTTACTTCATCCAATTTAAAAGAATAATGATATTGCATATTTCTATAAATTGCACTACCTGCTATTGAATTATTAATTGTATATCTATAAGTCTTCTTTTTAGCAGCATACCTACTATGAAAACTATCATCAACAATCTCTGCTTTAATAATTCTAATTGTCTTCTTTAATTGTGAATTAATAGCATAAATTAATCTATCAACAGGAATCTTTAATTCAGAAACCTTAAAATTAGCAACTTGAGCCAAAGCATTAACACCAGCATCAGTCCTACCAGAACCAATAACATCAACTTTCTCACCAGTAATTATTTCAATTGCTCTCTCAATTTCTCCCTGTATATTTAATTTATTAGGTTGTTTTTGCCAACCATTAAAATCCTTACCATCATATTCAATTGTTATTCTAATATTTATCATCAATACTCCTTATTACTCACAAATATAAAACATGTATTTCTATTTTATCACATAAATCTAATTTTTAACACTAAACTTACAACTAATACATATCCATAAAAATAAACCCTCACCATTAAACTTTTGTCTAACAATTTGGGTTAAGTTAATATTATTTATCATTTTTATTCTTAATTTTTTCTTTCCATGCTACAAATTTCTGTCTTCTCTCTTCAGTACCAAATCTTTCAGTAACTAAATTTTTAATTAAAATTCTTTTTAACGCTTCATCTTTAACATCTCTAATTAAAACTCCATTATTAGCAATTGAAATACTACCTGTCTCTTCAGATACAATTACAACTATTGCATCAGAATCTTTACTAATACCAATACCAGCTCTATGACGAGTACCAAGTTCTCTTGCAATATTTTTATCATCTGAAAGTGGCAAAATACATGCAGCAGCAGTAATCTTGTTATTACTAATAATAACAGCCCCATCATGAAGTGGTGTATTAGGAACAAATATATTAACTAACAATTGAGGAGAAATTTCAGAATTAATCTCAAGTCCAGTTTCAATAATATCAGTAAGTTTAATATCCCTCTCAAAAACTATTAAAGCACCAGTTTTTGATTTAGCAAGTTCATTAACTGCAACAGTAACTTTATAAATATCATCCTTAACTTTGTCTCTCGCAGATGTATTAAATTCAAAAAACTTACTAAGAAACTTAGTATTAGACCCTAATTGTTCAAGTGTTCTCCTAAGTTCAGGCTGAAAAATTATAAGTAATGCAATAACACCATAAGTCATAATAGATGTCAAAATAAAATTCAAAATTCTAAGTTTAAGCCATCCACTAATAGTCGTTATTACAATTAAAAAAACAATACCTTTTAACAATTGCCAAGCTCTTGATTTTTTAACCAATGTAAAAAACATATATATTAATATTGCCACACATAAAAAATCCAGTACAACAGTTAAAATTTCAAAAGGGTTATTTTTAAGATTAAGAAAATAACCATCTAAACTAATTTTTAAATTATTTGTTAGTTCATCAAACATTTTACTAAACTCCTATAAATTAACTATATAAGAAATCAAATAACCAGCACTTGCTGCAACCATTGCAATCAAAATAATCAATGCAACAATCTTTTTAATAGCCTCTTGAATTATTCTTTTCTTACTTTTAGTTCCTTTATTTTCTTTCTTCATTTTTTTCTCATTATTATCACTTTCCATAATTTCCTCCTAAGTTTATATGAATTCGCCCCAAACGATATTTGCTAAATCAAGACCTTTCTTTGTAAGCCTTAAATATCCAAACTCTTCTGCAAAAATTAAATCTTCTTCAAGTAACTTTCCAATTTGATTTTCAAAAACCTTATAAACATCTTTATTAAATTTAGCAGTAAAATCGCTTGCTCTAAATCCTTCCATCATTCGTAATCTTAAAATTACAAATTCCTTCATTTGATCATCAATAGTCTGTTTTTCTTCAATTGTTAAATTCTTATAAAATTTATCATTATTAATATTATTAATATATTTTTCTAAAGAATCTGTATTTTTCATTCTAAAATTATCAATATATGAAGCAGCAGCAACACCAAATCCTAAATATTCTTTTTGACACCAACAATCCAAATTATGCTTACATCTATAACTTGGTTTTGCGAAATTAGATATTTCATAATGAATAAATCCATTATCCTCTAATCTACGTTTAGCATACCAATACATATATCTTTCAATTTCTTCATCAACTTCATCAAGATTTCCATCATCAATCATTTTAGTCATCAATGTACCATCTTCATATATTAAAGAATACACTGATATATGTGTTAAGTCAAGAGCCAATATTTTATCAAGTGTATCTTCAACATCATAAATCGTTTGATTAGGAATACCAATCATTATATCCACATTAATATTAGTAAACCCAACCTCTTTTGCTAATTTAACAGTATTTTCAAAATCTTCGTATGTATGAATTCTACCAATCTCTTTCAAAAGATTAATTTTAGAACTTTGAAGTCCCATACTTATTCTATTAATACCAGCTTCTTTATATTTTTCAAGCTTTGACTTATTAATAGTTCCTGGATTTATTTCAATTGTAATCTCTACATTTTTATCAACAATATAAGCATTATTAATTTCATTCAAAATTTCAACAATATACTTTGCATCAATAATCGATGGAGTACCACCACCAAAAAATATTGTTTTAACAAGATATTCATCTTTAGATCTATAATTAATCTCTTTTTTTAAACAATCCACATACCTTCTTATCTCAGTATTTTTATTTGTATATGACGTAAAATCACAATACAAACACTTACTCTTACAAAAAGGAATATGTACATATATTCCAATTTCTCTCATAATAGCCTTTCTATCTTAATTCATCTGCTAATCTTTTTATATTATTAAAACGATGACTAACTGCTGTTTTTCCAATCGCAGGTACAAGCATTTCTCCCAAAGTTTTTAAAGATGCATTTGGATTTTTAAGTCTAAGTTCTGCAATAGCCTGTTCTGCTTCAGATAAATAATTAAACCTCTTCTTTTCTTTTATCAATTTAATATTTTCAATTTGCTCAACACTACTTTTAATAGTTTTCTGTAAATTTGCAGTCTCACAATTAACTAATCTATTAACATTGTTCCTAATTTCCTTAACAATTCTTTCATCTTCAAAACTCAAAACAGATTTAGATGCACCAATAAATGCTAAAAAACTAGAAATATCTTCACCGACCTTTTAAATATAAAATAACATTTTTATCATCAAACAACTTCATATCAATATTATAGTTTGATAATTCATCTTTTATAATATTAGCATTTTCCATATTATTAAAAATAATTTCTAAATGATAGCCATTTTTTGGATTATTAATTAAGCCACTTCCCAAAAATGCCCCTCTAACTAATGATTTTATAAGATTTTCTTTATTAGAATTATTCTTTTTTAATACATCATTAATTTTAGAAACATCATAACTTTCTTTAAATTTTTTATAATTTCTTATCTTAATAATATATTTCCTACCTATTAGCTGAATATCAAAATCATTATAATTTAAATTTTTTAAAATTTTTGCAAAACAATTAATATTATATTCACTCTCTGTTATAAATTTACTACCAGAAAAAGTTAATAAATATCCATATAATTGCAATGAAATTTCATCATTATTTTTCCAAATATTAATATTCGCAAGCTCTTGTTTAACATTTAAAGAAAATGATTTCATTTGCACCTCATCTATTCTTAAAAAAATTTCTTAATCCTCATAACTTTTTAAATCACTTAGATTTATAATCCGATAATTCCTCCAAATAATACTATTTATATTCCCAAATAATCACTCTATCATTACCTGCTAAATCCTCAATACAACTAGAACCTTCAAACAATTCACAAACAGCATCTTTTTGATTATATCCTATTTCAAGAATTACTAAACCACCCTTATTAAGGAATTTTTCAACTTGAAAACGAATATTTCGATAAAACCTAAGTCCATCACTTCCACCATCAAGAGCTAGATGAGGTTCTGCTTGAACATCCTTAGAAAGTTCTTTTATTTTATCAGTTTCAATATATGGTGGATTAGATATTATAATATCAAACTTTTCATTAATTTCATCAAACAAATCCGAAACCATAAACTTAATTTCATCTTTTCCCAATATATCTTTAGCATTTTCATCAGCAGTTCTCAATGCTTCAATACTAATATCAGAAGCGCTAATATCTGCCTTAATATTTTCATCATTTAAAAATTTTTTTAAACTAATTGCAATGGCTCCACTTCCAGTACACAAATCCAAGATTTTAATATTATCTTTTCCAATCTCTTTAATTTTATTTAAACATATCTCAACACTCATTTCAGTATCAGGCTGAGGTATTAATACATTTTCATTAACAGTAAATTTTTGCCCCATAAATTCTTGAGAATTAGTAATATACTGAACTGGATATCCATTTGCAACTTGATCAACCAAATCAAAATATTCATGAATTTGTTTATTTGAAAAAGAATCATATCCATTTGCAATAATATAATTTTCATCAACATTCAAATAATATTTCATTAAAATTTTTGCATCAATATAATCAATTTTATCACTCGCTTTTAATATTGCTTCTCTTATTTTCATACTCTACATCTCTTTTATTTTATTCTAAAAAATCTAATTAAATTTGTGTTTTCAAGCACTTTTTCAAGTCTTCCATCATAAATTGTTGTATTATTAATTGTATTAATAATTGGAATATCTATATAAGCAGTAGCTCTATATTCTTGGTTATAATAATTAATAATATGTATCGTAAATGACAATGTACACTTCATTTTATCAAGCGGAATATTTGTACTTTTAAGTAATGAACCATCATACACAACTTCTGCATTAGTATCAGAAATTATTTCATTTGTTTTCAAATTAGCATTAACATACTCAAGAACAATCGGATTACTTGCATTTGCATACATTTTAGGTTCTGTTAAATCAATTTCACCAGACTTAACAATATCATAAACTAATTTTCCATTTATTTTATTACCTTCATTTGCTGTAACCCTTCCAAAATCGCCCAAATACTTATAATGCAAAGATTGATTACCAATTAAAACATTATTATATTTAATATTATCAATATATAAAGTTTTAATTGTATTTTCATAACTTACACCATTTTCTCCACTTCTATTATTAATATCAAGTGCTATATCTGTAAATTGCCAAATATTTAAATTCCAAACAGGCTTATTCTCTTGATTCTTAGTAGCAAAACCACTACTATATAATGTCATTTTATCAATAGAAAAAACAGTTTTATTATTTAAATTTGCAAAATTTTCGATTTCCATTGCAAATTGCCTATTTATTTCATAATTTTTTATAGTAAAAAATAATATCGTAATTAAAATAATTGTCAAAAAAATAGTAAAAATTAATTTAGAAATAATATTTACTTTTTTATCTCTATTATTACTTTTTTTTCCATTTATTACAACTGTACTCTCAAGTTTTCTTTTGTTTTTCATGGTTTACTCCTGTGTAATAATTAATTAATAGTATAATATCATTTTACTTGTTTTTTTTCAATAACTATGATATAAGTTAATTATAAATTACTGCGTGGTTCGTAATGAATAGAATTTTAGATCCACAATCTAGATTAAAAGGACTCCAACAATTGTATTGCGGCGTGCATTCTTGAATATTTTAAGAATCCCAAAAACAATATTGAGGTAACCTACCTGTTTCAAACAGGTTCTTAAAATCCCTATTCATACGGCCAATGCGGTATTTCTTTATTTAAAATTATTCATCAATTACTATTTTTCTCTTTAATAAATTTTTATCTACAATTCCAAAACCTTTAAACTCATTGCCACTATAAACTTTAACCCATCCATTTTCTAAATTCTTAACATTAATTAATATTCCATTTAAAAATTTCTTATATTCAGAATCACTAAGTTCAACACTTTCAACATTTAAAATATCTTCAATTTTGATAAATTTTCCAGCATCTTCAATTTTAAAATTTCCAACTCTTGTCCTTTTAAGTGAACTCATAAAACCAACAGTTCCTAATTTTTCAGCAATATTTTCAGATAAAACTCTAATATATGTTCCTTTAGAACAAGTAACTTTATATTTTATCACTTTTCCATCAAAATTTAAAAGTTCAATATTCTCAATAAAAATATCTCTCGCCTGTCTTTCAATGCTCTCTCCGCTTCCTTGCAAGTTCATACAACTTTTTTCCATCAATTTTAATTGCAGAATACATTGGTGGAATCTGTTTCGAATACCCTTTAAACGAATTTAAAACAGTCAAAATTCGATTTTTATCATAATTGTGATTATTATCATCTCTTTCAATAATATTACCTTCAATATCGCCACTATCAGTTTTAATACCTAGTGTAATTTCAGCTATATAATCCTTATCATGAAGCATTAACAAATCTGATAACTTTGTCGCTTTACCGATTAAAATTGGTAAAACACCACTAGCTTCAGGATCGAGTGTACCAATATGTCCGAACTGCTCTAATTCCATATTCCTTTCTTACATCCCTAATAACGTTAAAAGAACTAACTCCTCTTGGCTTATCAACAATTAATAATCCATCCATACTTTTCTCCCATACTTCTCAATTTCATAATATAAATTTAGCGAGGCAAAAGCCTCGCTATAATAATTATTTCAATTGTCTCTTCACTTCATTTACAACTTTGTCTCTAATTACTAAAGGATCTGCAGTCATTTTAGCACCAGCAGCTCTAATATGTCCGCCACCACCAAACATAATACAAACATCAGAAACATTTACATATGAATTAGATCTTAAAGAAATCTTAAATTCTCCATCTTTCAATTCATGTAAAAATATTGAAACCTCAACACCTTCAACAGAACGTCCCTCAGAAACAATCCCTTCATAATCTCCAACACCTGCATTTACTTTCCTTTCATCTTCATTTGTTACATAAGTAAAAGCAATTTTACCATCTTCCAAAAATTCCATTCTATCAATTGCAATTCTTCTTAACTCAAAACTAGATTTTGTTTTAGTATCAAAAACTTTTTTATAAACTTTTGAAATATTAACACCTACATCTAATAATTCTGCTGCAATATTAAAAGTATCTTTAGAAACTCCGGAATATTGAAATCCACCAGTATCAGTTATAATACCAGCCATAATACATGTACCAATCTCAGGCGTAATTTTCCATCTATAATGTTTAATTAACATATACACTACTTGAGCACAAGCAGGTGCACTTAAATCAACATAATTTATATCGCCAAACATTGTATTTGTACTATGATGATCAATTACTATCCTTTGATCAGCTTCTCTAAAATATTTTACCCATACATTAAGTAATTTATCAGTTGCTGCATCAAGCGAAATTGCTAAGTCATAAACCTTATCAGATTCCTTAATTACTTCATCAATTCCAGGTAATTCATTAAAACATTTCGCATATTCAGGAATTATTATATCAACATTTTTCTTTAATCCCTTTAAAGCATGATACATTGCAAGTGAAGAACCAACTGCATCACCATCAGGATTTTCATGTGTTACAATAACAATATTTTTAGACTTTTTAATACATTTTAATATTTGATCAATCGTTGTCATTTGAATCTCCCTTAATCTTCATATCATCTTCTTTAATTTTTTTCAAAATCATATCAATCTTTTCACCATGAAGTTCAGAATCATCATACTCAAAAACTAATTGAGGAGTAATTCTTAAATTAACTTCACTAGCAATTCTACTTCTAATAAACCCACTTGAAGATTTTAAACCTTCAAGTGTATCCTTTACTTTACTGCCATAAATACTTATATATACTTTAGCATATCTAAAATCAGGAGTAATTCTAACTCTTGTTACACTAACTAATCCTGTTACTTTTGTATTTTTTAATTCAAAATTAATAACATGACTAATTACTCTTTGTAACTCCGAATTAACTCTTGCAAGTCTATTTCCATTACCAGCCATAATTAATTCTCCTATCTTTTAATTTCAACTTTCTCATAACATTCAATAATGTCGCCTTCTTTAATATCATTATAATCTTCAATTTGAAGACCACATTCAAATCCTTTTGATACTTCTTTAGCATCATCTTTAAATCTCTTTAATGAAACTAATTTTCCATCATGAATAACAACACTATCACGAATTACTCTTACACCAGCATTTCTAGCAACTTTACCATCAAGTACAAAACATCCAGCAATAGTTCCTACATTTGAAACCTTAAATACTTGTCTAACTTCAGCATTTCCTAAATTATGTTCTTCATAAACAGGAGCAAGCATTCCTTTAAGAGCATTTTCAACATCTTCCAATGCTTGATAAATAACTGAATATTGCTTAATTTCAACTTGCTCTTTTTCAGCTACAGATTTTGTCATACCGATTGGTCTAACATTAAACGCTATAATTACTGCACCTGCTGCTTTAGCTAATTGAACATCTGACTCAGTTACACCACCAACTCCATAATGTATTACTTTAACATACACTTCATCATTTTTTATTTTTTCAAGTGATGCTTTCAATGCTTCAGCAGTTCCTTGAACATCTGCCTTTAAAATAATATTAAACACTTTCATATCATCAATAGCCATTTTTTCAAATAAATTATCAAGTGTTACCACATTATTATTAGCAATAGCTTTTTCTCTACTTTCAAGTTTTCTCTTCTCAATTAAATGTTTTGCAACTTTTTCATTTTTAACTTCATAGAAAACATCTCCAGCTTCTGGAACATCTTTTAAACCAGTAATAACTACAGGTGTTGATGGGCCAGCTGCTTTAATAGATTTACCTTTATCATCTTTAATAGTTCTAATTCTTCCAATTGATGATCCTAAAACAATAGTATCTCCTACATTTAAAGTACCCCTCTGAACTAATACTGATGCAACAGGTCCTAAAGCTTTATCAAGTCTAGCTTCAATAACAGTTCCTTTAGATTGTCTATTTGGATTAGCTTTTAAGTCAAGAATATCTGCTTGTAATAAAACCATTTCCAATAAATTGTCAATATTTAAATTATTTTTAGCAGAAATAGGACAACAAATTGTCTCACCACCCCATTCTTCAGGTACTAATTCATAAGTCATCAATTCTTGTTTTACTTTATCTATATTTGCATTAGGTAAATCAATTTTATTAATAGCAACTATAATTGGAATTCCTGCAGCTTTAGCATGATTAATAGCTTCAATTGTTTGTGGTTTAATACCATCATCAGCAGCAACAACTAATATTGCTATATCAGTAATCTGAGCACCTCTTGCTCTCATACTTGTAAAAGCTTCATGTCCAGGAGTATCCAAAAATGTTATTTCTCTTTGTCCAACTTTTACTTTATAAGCACCAATATGTTGTGTAATACCACCAGCTTCTCCACTAATAACATTTGTTTTTCTAATAGCATCAAGTAAAGATGTTTTACCATGATCAACATGTCCCATTACAACAACAACAGGAGCTCTTGGCAATAAATCTTCTTCTCTATCTTCTGAATCATCAAATAATATATCTTCATCTTTTACAACTTCTTTTAATTTAGCTGTAACACCAATACTATCTGCAACTAAATATGCTGTATCAAAATCTAAATCTTGATTAATATTAGCCATAATACCCAAATCAAATAATTTTTTAATAATTTCAGTACTTGTCTTTTTTAATTCTGCAGCTAAATCTTTAACAGAAATGTTTTCAGGAATTGTAATTTCTTTTAGTTCAAAAATCTTTTGCTTTGATTTTTGACCATCCTTTAACTTCTTATTTCCCTTTTTACCTTTTCCAGAAGATAAATCATAATAATCAAGCATTCCACCTTCTTGATCACCAAACATATTTGATAATCTATCAACAGATTTTAAATCTCTTAACTTTCCTTGATTAAAATCTTCATCCATTCCTTTTTTAGATTTTGTCTTCTTATTATCATCATTATTTCTAAAAGCTTTTTGTTTATCAATAATCTTTGAAGAATAATCTCTTCTAGTTTCTTTTTCCACTTCTTCAATAGATACAGTACTAAACTTATCTCTTGAATTATCTCTAGTGTTAGGTCTATTAGAAAATTGATTTGGCTTTTTAGTAAAATCCTTCTTTTCTCCATTTTGACCACTAAAAGATTTTCTATCATTATAATTTCCATCTTTATTAAATTTAGAGCCATTATTAAATTGTTTTCTATCTATATTGCTTCTATTATCATAATTATTTCTAGTATCATTGTTTCTATTATTATCTCTAAAATTTCTATTATTATTAAAATTTTTATTTTGTGAAGTTGTATTTTTATCAAAATTCTTATTTGTTGAATTCAATTGTTTCCTATCATCCTTTTTAGCAAAATCATTATTTTGCACTATCTCTCTTTTTTCGCTATTTTCAACCTTCTTAGGTTCTTCCTTAACAATAGCTTTCTTAGGTTCTTCTTTTTTAGGTTTAATTCCAAACAATTCATTAACACTCATTGGTTTTGCCTGTTTTTCTCTATAAACAATATTATAATCATTAGATCTATTACGATTATTATTAAATCCTATATTATTTTTAGGTCTTTCTTTTATAGGAGTAGTTTTTTCCTCATTAACAATAACTTCTCTCCTAATAATCACAGGTCCTCTAGCAATCTCATTATTAGATTTCGATACTTTTTCTTCTTTATTAGAAACTTTTTTATTAAAACTATCCCTTATCTTTTTTGCTTCATCTTCCTCAATAGCGCTTAAATGTGATTTCACTGATAAACCTATCTTATTAGCAACATCAATTACTGATTTATTGTCAACATTTAATTCCTTTGCTATTTCATAAATTTTAATTTTTGCCAATATTTATTCCCCCTACAATCTTTCTATTTCGTTTATTTTATAATTCAGTGTTGTCAACATCTTCTGAATCAATATCTTCTTTTAAAAGCTCTTCTGGATTTTCTTCAACAACATCATTTTCTTTTTCTTCTATATTATCCAATATTCCATCAACTTCTTCTTGTTGCATTTTTTCTAAAATTTCTCTAAATTGTGATTCACTCTTAATATCAATTTTCCAATTTGTCAATTTAGCAGCCAATTTAGCATTTTGTCCTGCTTTGCCAATAGCTAAAGATAACTGATCATCTGGAACAATTACTTGAGCAAACTTTTCTTCATCTTTAACATCAACTGCCAAAACTTGTGCAGGTAATAATGCTGCTGAAATAAATATAGATGGATCTTCATTCCATTCAACAACATCTATTTTTTCACCATGTAATTCATTAATAATATTTTGAATACGTATACCTTTTTGTCCAACACATGAGCCAACAGGATCAATATTTGGATTTGAAGAATATACTGCGATCTTACTTCTAGAACCTGGGTCTCTAGAAATAGCCTTAATTTCAATTATTCCTTCATAAATTTCAGGAATTTCAATTTCAAATAATTTCTTAACAAAATCAGTATTTGATCTAGATAAAATTATCTGTGTTGAACCCTTTAATCCTTTTTCGACACTAGCAATAACTGCTTTTACAGTATCATTTAATTTATAACTTTCATTAGGCATTTGTTCTTTTTTAGGCATAATACCTTCAATTCTTCCTAAATCCAATATAACGACTCTGCCATCAGCTTTTTGAACTAATCCAGTAATTAATTCACCTTTTTTATCTGCAAACTCATCAAATATGATTTCTCTAGACATTTCTCTAATTTTTTGTGTAATTACTTGTCTTGCTGTTTGTGCTGCAATTCTTCCAAACTCTTTAGGCAATAATTCAAATGAAACAATATCACCAATATTATAATTTGCATCAATTTTCCTAGCATCTTCTAAAGAAATTTGCAAATCACCATCTTCTACATCTTCAACAACTTCTTTTTCTTGATAAACATGCATTTGTCCATCAATTTTATCAATAACAACTTTTATATTCTCATCATTACATTCAAAATTTTTCTTATATGCTACTAATAATGCAGATTCAATAGATTTCATTAATTCATCTTTACTAATTCCATTTTCTTTTTCCAATTGATCAATAGCCATCATTAATTCAAGCGTATCAATACTATTATTTACTTTGTTTGTTTCTTTCTTTTTCATTTTCAAACCCTTTCAATTTTAATTAAATACTATCCCAGTCAAAAACTGTCTTTATAAGCGAGATATCATTTTTATTAATTTCAATAATTTCATCAGATTCAACAATAACTTTTTCATCATCATAGTCTTTTAATATTCCTATAACATTTTTAGAATTATTGATTGGCTTATACAAACTAATTTGAATCTTATTTCCAATGTTGTTTTCAAAATGTTTATCTAATCTCAATATTTTTTCAAGCCCTGCAGATGAAACTTCCAAATAATAATGTCCTTTAATAAAATCTTTTTCATCCAATATATCATTAATTGCATTATTTACATTCTCACAATCACTAATATCAACTCCACCATCTTTTTCAATAAAGATTCTTAAATAAAAATCTTTACCTTCCTTTTCATAAATAACATCATATAAACTAATATTTAAGCCATTTATAATAGGTTCCAATTCTTCAAATATCTTTTTTTCTAATGAAGTCATAGTTCCTCCTTACATAAAGGAAAGAGTGGAATTACTTCCACTCTTTCTCTCCTCTCTTTTAATTACAACACTATTATAACTTTTTATGCCTCAAATGTCAAATGTTTTTTGAAATATTATATTTGCAATATGTGTCAACTAAATGTAGGCAATTTTTTTATCTATCTATAATTTACGCGCTCCACCATTTTTTATTTTATAATCATATCTTAAAATGGCATAAAAAACTTATTATACTTTTATTTTAATTATTTTTCATTATATTTTACAAGTTGAATTGCACTATCTAAAGTTTCTGTACAACATAATCTTCCATGATTATCTACATATGTTAATTTGTTTATTCCAGTTATTTTTTTTGAATCATTTATATCCTTAGATAAAACTATTTCATCCTTAAATTTCCATGCATCTGTCACAGTTCTAATTTCGTATCCTTCTCTTCTGGATTTATATATAACATATTTTATTTTCTTATTGTCAAATAAATGAAATGCTTTCTTGTATGGCATTTCTTTATCAAATATTAAATAGCAATCTTTACAACTTGATACTTTATCTAAAACAACTTCTATACCTTCTACTTCAGCTATTGCGTTTTTTATATAAACCTCCCAAAATCCATCAGCTAAGCCTAGTGCATTAACAAATGCCTCGTCTTCTGAGATATCTTCATTCCACCCGAGGATTACACAACTTAACAAAATCAGGTGATATTTTGTTTTCTACATATTCAAATTGCATATTGTCTGCTGCATCAATATTTTGTATTAACTCTTTATCCATATACTCAAATGTTTTATCTATATATTTAACCCCTATTTTCTTCAAGTATTCCTTACCAAATTTCTTCCATAATAGACCTATAGATGAATAAAATATTCCATTATCTCTTTGACCATTTCTATTTTTTTGATGATGATCAAACTCTCCTAACCCTATATCATAAACAATTTTGTCTTTTACATCTTTATTACTTATTGTAAGAACTCTTGCTAAGATTACACTATCAATTATCTTACTTAAAAATATCGTTGATATAACATCGTCAACATGAAATCTGCCTGAGTGCGTTATACAGTTTGCTTCATCTATTTGAGTGGTTAATTGTATATTTTTATATTTATTTGAA
>JABCPQ020000031.1 GCA_013333035.2 Clostridiales bacterium
ATAAGTAAAATATATTTATGTACATAATGTATTTTACATATTTACTATATTTTTTTACAATAATACTAACAAATGGAATTGTAATGTATATTCCTATTATTATTGGTAAATACCATGCATGTGATAATGGATATGGTTTTAAAAACAGCATTACTTGAATGAAATCTCTTAATTGAATTGGTTCGCCTAATATACATCTATCTATGAAATAATATAAAATATACCAAATTTCGCATACAATTATTAAATTTATTAAATTATGCTTGTAAAATTTTTTGATTTCTTCTTTATTGTCAAAATTTTTATTTAATAATAATGCTCCTGTTAAAAATAAGAAAAATGGAACTGCTAATCTAGATATTGAGTGAAATGTGATAAAAAATAAATTGGATTCTGGCGATATATTGTTATTTGCAAAATAGATTGTCTCTATTGAATGACACAATATTACTAATGCTGTTGCAATTATTCTTATTACATCATAATTATAATTTCTCTTTATTTCTTTTTCCATTAACTTTACCCCTATAAATATTCTATGAATCTGCTTGATTATATCATATATTTTATTTGATTTTCTATGGTTATAGTTATGAATTTTTACTTATAGTTAGCTCTTCTATTAAATATGTTCCTAATACTTGTGTTCCATTTTTTAATTTAAAATTATAAGTACTATGATCATGTCCATGTATATTATATGGAACTTTATTTTTATATAAATACTCCGTTATTCCTTGCAATCCACTGTGTACAACATCGTTTGAACTTTCTGCTGTTAACGGACCTGTATGTGATAAAAGAATATCTACTGGCTCCATTTGATTTAAAAATTGAACACTTTCTTCATGTGTGAATGATGGAAAATTTGCATTTTTATACTTATAGCATCCTTGTATTCCACCTATTCTAATCCCATTTATTGTAACTGTTTTTCCATTTAAATCATTTATTCCATAATGTTTTAAAATTTCAAATTCATCGTGATTTCCTAAGATTCCTACTAGTTTTTCTTTTGGAATATATTGTAGAATAATGTCATAATCACTGTATGTTACATCTCCTAAAACACAGCATACATCATAGTTTCTAGCATTTCTGATTTTATCTATTAAACTAGTGCTATGTACTAAAAGTCCGTGAGTGTCTGTTATTACTAATAAATTTATGTTATTTGGAAATTTTCTGCAATCTCCGAATTTTTTATATAATTTTTCTTCATTAATTTTACCTGATTTATTTCTTTTTAGTATATTAAATAAGTTTATCATTATAATTCTTCTTTCTTTGAATGTTTTTTTGCTATGAAAACATCGTCATATTAAATCTAATAAGTTCATCTATTGAAATAACTCTTCTACTTCTGTCATTTATATTACATTTGAAATTAAGTAATGGATAAAATGAAAATCCCTCTGTAAGTCTTAACTTTTTGCAATCGTCTTCCCATTTATTCCATCTGAATAATTCATAGAATTTATTAATGCCTTGCTTATTGTTTAGTATCCAATCTAAAAATTGAGTATAATATATATTTAAATTTTCCCATTCATTTGTGTCAGGTGCAAAATAATATATAAAATCGTCTTTTAGTGCAAATAAGCCACCTAAAACATCTTCCCCTACTATTATATCCATATTATTATCTTTATTATACAATTTATTTTTTTCTACTACATTTATATCTCCACAGCCATAAATTCTAATCCAATGGTCAATTATGATTCCTCCTGAATTAGTAAATTGCTCATAAAAAAATTTGTTTTTAAACTTGGAATATTTTTCTTCGAATTGATTTACAGTATCTTTATTTACTTCTTTATATAGATATATATTATTTCTTTTTGTTAATTCTAAAAATAATGCATCTGTTTTCATAAAATCATCTCTTTTCTGTTTTTTTATATTATATAAAAAAATAGAGATAAATCAATATTAAATCTGATTTATCTCTTTGTTTATATTATTATCTATCCGTAACAATTCTTATATTTATTTTCGCTACTACATGGCGATTAGATTTCTGTCATTTGAGTTCACTTTACTGCATTTCGTCTCACTTTTCCATGTGATTTTGCATTCTGATTTACTATATTACACTTGATTTGACTAGTTATCTGTATCTAAAATTCAATTATAGTTCTTTTAAATCATCTCTTAATTGGTCTACAACTTGATTGATATTAGCATTAATATTTCCAACTTCATAATTTAGTTTTTTAAAATCTTCTATTGTTCTATGTCTTTTTTCAAATCTGTAAGATAAATATTGACCTATTACATATCTTTGAGATTTTCTGATATTTAAACTTTTAGATTTTTTTATACTATTCATTCGGCGAAAATCTCTGCTTTCATCATTAAATATTTGCAACAAAATTGGATTCTTTACATTTTTTATTACTTGTAATAAACTCTGTTCATTTATCTCTAATCCTGATAATTTCATTTTAATTAATTCAGCTTCAATTAAAACATCTCTTGCATTTTCTTTTGAACCTATTAATCTTTTTTTCATTCTAATATCATAATCATTTTTTGTAATTATTTCATTATCTACCAACCATTTTCCAAGTAATGATTCACCTATAATTGAAGTTGCTTCTCCAAAATAATCTCTTGTATAATTTTCACTTTTATTGCCATCTTTTTCAATTATATATGCTTCATTCATTTTATGTAACATTTCATGAAAAATAGTAAATATATCATTAGGCGTATTTTCATAATAGATATAAACATTGCCTTTTCCATCTACCTCATTTCTATATTGCCTTTCATCTTCTCTTCCTTCTCTCTGTAAAATTGTTACAGTTTTATTTCTCTCATTATTATGATGTATTATATTCATGAATTGATTTGCCATGTAAGAATCAAAGCTATTTATAAATTCATATACATAATTAATAGATTCATTTATGCCAATCCTTTTTGACCACATGTTTGTAACAGTATTAGTTTCTTGCATTTTAAAAACAGCTTCACTCATTTGAGATATTTCTGGTAAATTATTTATATAAAATTTATTACTTGAATTATTAACAAATTCTGATATCACTTTATCTATTTCTTTAAACATATTATTTCACCTGTCATTCAATTTTTTACTTTTATCAACTTATTATATATAATTTTAGCATTTTCTATTAAATCATCTTATGTTTTTGTTCGTTTCTGTCACAGTAATATAAATTATCTTCTTATTTATCTGAAATAATTAATTATATTTTCTTTTTTTACTATATCTTTTTCGCCTGTTTTTAGGTCTTCTATTTCATAATTAATATTGTCATATTTATTTCCCAATACAATTAATTTTGGTGTACCAAGTAATGCTACATCATTTATCTTATTTCCCAATATTAAATTGTCTCTATCATCAATTATACATTGAATGTTATTTTCTAATAATCTTTCGTATAATTCAATTGCCTTATCTTTATTCTGTTCACTATATACAATATGTACTTTATATGGTGCAACATTATATGGAATTGCAAAACCTTTTATTTTTTCATCTTTAATTAATACATTATTTTCAATTATAGTAGCAATAATTCTACCTAATCCAATTCCATAACATCCCATATAAAATGGCTTGTTATTACCATTTTCGTCTTGATAATACATTTCCATTAAATCAGAATATTTTGTACCTAGCTCAAAATTGTTTCCCAATTCAACTGAATTAACTTCTTCCATTTTATTTAATGATATTCCATTTAATTTGTTTATAAAAGTTTCTTTATCTTTAAAACTTAAAACTTCTTTATTAATTCCTATATTAGTATTTTTATCATATAAAATAATATCTTCTCCTAATTTTGTAATTGCTTGAAATTCTTCTGATACTCTTCCTCCCATTGTTCCACCATCACTAATTACAGGAACTATGTTTATTCCAATTCTTTTAAAAATGTTCATATATACATTATGCATTTTATTAAATGTTTTATGCATATTTTCTTCGTCCTTATCAAATGAATATGCATCCATCATAACAAAAGTTCTTGGTCTAAATAGATAGCCCCTTGCTCTTATTTCTTTTCTGAACTTTTCTCCAATTTGGTAATATGTTGTTGGTAATTGCTTGTATGATAATAATCTATTTGCTCCAAATATTGTTGCACATTCTTCTGCAGTTGGAGCTAAACCATATTCTCCAAAATTATTTTTAATATGAAACATAATATCATTTTCTTCAGTATATTGATTCCATCTATTTGATTTGTCCCAAATACTTCTTGGTTGTAATTTAGGAAATTCAACTTGAATACAATCTGCTTTATCTAATTCTTCTATAATGATTTCTTCTATATTTCTTTCTAGTTTAGTCCATATATTTCCATATCCATATATTCCACTTTCAAATTGATATAATTCTCCTAATTTCATTAAAATATCTTGTGATGAATAATTGATATCTATATCATTGAAATTTATTTTTTTTATATTTAATTTGCTTAATTTCATTTTTAATTTTCCTTTCTTAATGTGATAAAATAATAACTACATTAATACTCGGTCGTTTTAAATAAATCATATTGTTTCCTCCAACAAAAAGACAACCTGTTTCACTTCCTAAATCTCTAGTTTTCTTTATCAATGTTAATAATTTCAAATATTTTTATATGTCTTTTATCCATTCTTCTCTTAATAGACCTGTGATATATTCATCTTCTATTTTACCAGATCCTCTTGATACAAATCGTTTTCTTCTTATTCCCTCATCTTTATATCCAAATTTTAATTGCATTTGATGAGATTTTTCATTTTCTTTAAAATATCCATTTTCTAATCTTCGTAATTTTAATTCTTCAAATGCATATTTAATTCTAGCACCGAAAGCCTCAGTTCCATATCCATGTCCCCAATATTTTTCACTAATCCAAATTCCACCACCAGCAGTTCCATTATGCCAATCTATATTTGTTAATTGTGTTCCACCTATAACTTTATTTTCACTTTTTAAAATAATAACAAAATTATATAAACTATTATCTATTGACTTATTGATAAAATCTAATGCATCCTTCTCTGTGTATGGGTATGGAGCTCCTTGTAGCCATTTGGTAACATTTAAATTATTTAGTCCTTCAACAATATCATCTACATCTTCTAATTTATATTGGCGTAATACCAATCTATCTGTTTCTAGTATTATTTCTTTATTCATAAACAATCTACCTCAATCACAATATTTGATATATTATGTCACTATATTATACTTTTTATATAACTTTATATTTTTAACAATTTATACTTTAAAATCTATTTATCTAACAAATTTTCTTCTTTTTCTATTATGCTTCCAAAAGTAATATTTAGATTTTCATTTGGAAAACAAAATGTACCGTTTGCATCTATATAACCTACTGATTCGTCTTTTATTTTTTCTCCATTGTTTGGATTTATACCTAATCCACATATTTCATTAGACGTAGAATTTTCAACTGCATTTTTCACAATTGTTCCATTACTATTTTGTTTATACTTTCTTCCATCATATCTTTTTTGAAAAGAACCAATTTTATATATTTCATTATTAATGGAATAATATATGTTAGGGAATCTAAAAAAATTAGCACTACCAATATTATTTATTTTTTCAGGTTTTATTGGTTGAACTATTGATATTCCATTTGAATTTTCTGCATTTGGTATTGGAAACCCTAATATTCCAAAAGCATTAACACTTCTATTATCAAATGCCATCTTTGCATAAGTGGATAAATCTTGGTCGGAAAAATTTTCATAATGGAGTTTTTTTGGATGAGTATGGAAATGAAATACACTTGCTTTCCTAGAATTTTTTTCATATTCTTTTAATTTTTTATTTAGTTCATTATATACTTTTTCTGTTGGATTAGCACTTCCTCCTGAAATTAATGCATCCTCACATCTAAAATCTGAAGTAAAATAATCAATTACAATATTAAAAGGATTTTTTTCACTTTGTCTGCCAACAAAAAAACAACCTGTTTCGCTTCCTAAATCTCTAGTTTTCTTTATTAATGTTAATAATTTTAAATACGCCTCTTGACTAAATATAATTTTTGTTTTAATTCCCATTTCATCTGCAGTTGGTATATTTTTATATTGATCATAACTAACACTGTCTATTACATTACTCATTATTATAAGTCTCCATTTTTTATAATTATATTAATAATATCATATTTTCCACATTATCTTTATAGTTTCTTGAGTTTATATGTTCTATCTTCTATATTCTTTTCATATTCACTAGAATATGTTTCAATACTATCATTAACATTTATTTTGTAATCCTTTACAATAGAATGTGAATTTTCATTATCGAAATATTCTCTTATATTTATTCATCCTAAAGCTTCAATTGTTTTCCATGATGCTGGATTATCTTTATCTGCATCTAATAGAGCTTCTTTAATTCCATAATTTCGACATATTTTTAAACCTAAATATAAATTTATTTTGTTATAGCCTTTCCCTCTTTCAGTAGGCCTAATACAATATCCAATGTTTCCACCATATTTTTTTAAGCTTTTATTTAGAACTAGCCTAATATTAATCATACCAACAATTTTATTATCATTTTTTCTAATAAAAAAATATGTTCTTGCTGGAACTCTAGTCTCATCTGGAATCCTATTATAATCATTCTCTAATTTTTCTAACCATCCCTCATAATCAGATAAAAATCTTTGTAATCCACCTGTTCCGTTTATATCAGATTTATATTCATAAAATTCATTAATAAAAGCTATTGCTTCATTTTTTCTTTTTATACATGGTTCTTCTAAATAAAATTTTTCCATAATACATCACCTCTTATTGATTCACCCTCGTTTAAGCAAAACGATACATTTTCAAAAAGTTTTTCATATTCAAAATCTTCTGACATTTTGCTAACATCTAAAATAATCACATTATAACATTCTTTAGTATATTATTTATAATAATTTGCTCGTAAAAGATAATTATCACTACTATACTTATTAAACCTTCACACTTGTCTATATCTAAACCATTGCTATTATTCTCTCAAAAAATCATATTCTTTTGTTTTAAAATAATTTAAAACAAAATTAAATAATTTACTTCCTATTACCATTCTCTTCATATCTGGTCTTACATATATCTCTTTTATCTCGCAATCAATTTCTGTATCTTCAAATTCTGGATTATTATAATCATAAACTCTACAAAAACCAACAATTTCATTATTTAATTCTGCAACAAATACATCTTTTAATGAATAAGAATTATTATATTTATCAATTTGTTCATTTAAAGACATTCTATTAAGATAATCATTTTCTATAATATCAATATATGCACTTTTCCAATCATCTACTTTTATTATTGAAATTTTATTAATATCACTCACTTTTGTCTTCATTTCTAATTATTATATTGTCTGCATTAATTTTGTTATTAAAATAATCATCTTTCACTATTAATAGTTGTCTTGCAATACTTTCTTTGCCAAATACCAACTTTTTCTGTTCAAATTCAGTATGTTTAAATCCTGCTTTTTTAAAAGTCTTTATAGCACCTATTCTATCAAGTGGAATAATATCTGATAACTCACTTATATTATTCTTTTCAAATGCAACTTTTTCTAATTCTATTAATGCACTATAACTATAACCTTTACCACGATATTTGCCTTGAATTACAATTCCCATACTATGTATGTCATTATCTAAATAATAATATACTTCTCCAATAGGCTCTGCTATTTTTTCATCATAAATATATGCAAAATATTTATCAGGCTCTTTATTAACCCAATTATTATACCAAGTTATCATTTCATCATCAGTTTTAGTTATAGTTCCTGTTTCTTTATCATAACCTTTTAAGTCCATATCATAACCTACATTATAATTCATTCTTTTAGGGTCTTTCATCCATTCTTGCCTATAATGTAATTCATCAATTTTGGGTGATTTTAAATATATCATTTTTTAACCTGCCTAATTTTCTTATTTTTCTAAATCTCTCTTATAATCTTTACTATTTTTTTCATACTAAAGTCCTATTTAGTTATTTATTTAATTTCTTCTCATCAGTTTTTAACTTTTTAATTAATATTCTTACTTCATTCATTCTGTCTTCACTCTTTGTATTTTTATAATTATCTAATAGTTCCATTATACTATAAAAATCAAGTCTTTCTCTGATATATGGTATTTTATTTAACTCTGGATAATTATCTATAATCATATCCATTAAAGTTTGATAATCGCTAGGAACAGTAATCATATCAGTTTTTCCACTTGCCCATAGCCAAGGAACGAATCTACTAACACTAAATATTCTAAAATCATAATCTATTGGTGCTACCATACATCTTTCAAAATCTAATAAATGTAAATTAGTTCCATCAAACATAAAATTATCAAAATGCAAATCACCATGTATTAAACCAAACTTATTTTCTTTAAAATACTTACAACATATTTCAATTAAATCATTAAACATTTCATCATCAAGATTACATTTATCTTTTAAAAATAATATTTTAGTTTTTAGCATTTCTAAAAACTCATAACCTTTTACTTCTTTTGTATGAAAAGGTTTTAGAATATCTATAATTTGAATTGCTTTTTTTCTTCTTTCAATATCTGACAATATGCCCCATAATTCATATAAAGTTTTACCTGCTACCTTTTCTATAATTTCATAATAATATGGCACTACACTTTTTGTTATATCCCAAACATATAATTTTGGAATACCGTTATTATCTTTGTTTTCTTTGTAGAAATTTATTTCCGTCACAAATCTTTCTTCATTTCTTAAATTAGTACAAATTCTAATTATATAATTATCAACTGAATATATAGTATTTGTAAAACCTGCTGTAATAAGATTATATTGTTTACCTTTTAATATCTCATTACTATCAACTATTTTTTGCATTACACTATCATAGTTTTCTGTTTCTTTTGTTGTTAATTTAATAATAATGTCATACATATCTCCAATAAAATCTAAATATCTATTTATTTCATCAATAGTTTTTACAACTTCATTTTCTGCAAGTTTCATTTCTTCTTCATCATTAGAAATAATGCCTAAACTTCTTTCAAGATTATATTTAATCCAATCAAATCTTCCAACTAAGTTTCCACAAATAACATCATACCATTCAATATTTTCAATATTTCTATATTTAGAGTATTCTTTAAATATTGCAGTAAACTTTTCTTCGCTAAAATTATTGCTTAAAAATCCAGACCAACATAATGCGTCTTCTAATAATTCTCTTTTTGGATTAGCAACTCCTGCACATTCCCAATCAATTATAATAGGATTATCATTATTCCACATTACATTTTTTGGATCCATATCAGAGTGGCATATTGTTTGATTTATATTTGTCGCATTAAATCTTTCATTTGCTCTTTTTAGTATTGAATTATACTTTCTATAATTTTTCATAAATAGATTTTTATATGACATTTTACTGAAATTAGGATTATTTATGTAGCTTTCCCAATCATATAATCTTTTATATTTAACTATATTTGGCTGTAATCCTATTTCTTTGTAATCTAACAAATGTATATGTGCTAATACATTACCAATTTTTTTACAATGCTCAATTGTTATTTCATCATCTTTTAATGTTTTACCATTTACATAGTCAAATGCCATATAATACATATCATCTAATTTTGTTAAGTAATTACCATCTATATCTAATGCACTAGATACAGGTATCCCATTTTTCTTTGCTAAATTAGATACTAATTCTGAAACTACAAAATTACCATATGCTTCACTTCTTGCCATAACTTCTGAATTTAATACCTTAATGCAATAAACACCTTTATCTGTTTCAACTTTAAACATTTTATGCATTAAACCACCAGATATTTTTGATATATTTATCACTTTTCCAAAGTTATATTTTTCACAAAACTTTTCTATATTCATTATCCTCACCAACTATCTTTAATTCTTCGTTTTCAAAACTATATTTATAATAGTGTACTTGTCCATTATTATTGATACCAATGATTGGACCTTTTTATCCCAAACTTTATATACAAAAGGCTCATCAAACATTTCTTTTAAATATTCATATGCTTGAACATATAATAAATTATACATATCACTTATTTCTATATCTTTTAAATTTCCAATAAATAATTTAAATAACAAATAAAGAACAATTGATTCTGCTCCATTTATTTTTATAAATTGTAATTTGTAGAACTGCTATTAATCTTTTTTATTAGGTAACTTTAATTTTCCATTTCCACCTATCATTGTTGCTGTAACTCCCACTACACTTATTACAACCACACCTGCAATAGAAACAATATCTCGAATAAGTTTCTTATTTTCAGAGTCTTTATCGTTTAACATTTTTTGAACTTCCTGCATTTTTTCTATAATCTGCATTTTTTCTTCGTGAGTTAAATTATCATCATCTAATATTTTATCTAATGATTTTAATATACTTTTTGCAGCATCTTGACAAGCTTTCATACTATCATCGTTATTTTTAAATGCAGTTTCTATTGTTTGCTTATAATCAATCATAATAGATTTAATTGTACTTGTAAATTCAGGAAATTGTGCAATAGCAGCTTTTGCAACTTCTGGTTCCATATTAGGAATCATTGAAATAAATTCTACAACTTTTTCTTTCGAAAGATGTCTAAAGTCTTCAATTCCAAGCTTATTAAGTACCTTTTGTTCATTCATTGGTCTTTTTAATGGATTTTTCATATTAATCTTCCTTCATAAATATAATTTTTCATATTAGCATATGTTTTTTGCACGAACGACAAATTACTATTTTTCTCGTAAGTTATTATCAAGTAGTCTTCATATTCAATATAATTTGTATCTAAAAGCAATTTTTTATCTTTTTCTAAGTTTTATAAATCGTTTCAAACCGTTGATTTTATTGCTTGTTACCACAGCAGTTTTTGTATTTCTTTCCAGAACCACATGGACATGGGTCGTTACGGCCTACTTTTGGTTCTTCGTTACGGATTGTTTTGTCAATTCCACCTTCTTTTGGTGAGATTTTTCCGTCTACTAATTCAATTGCACTTGTTTCTTGTAGTTTTGCACTTGTGATTTCTGATGTTTGTTGTCTTTGTGCTCCTTCATCTCTTTCTGTTACGTGCATTAATAGTTTTACTACATCGTATTGAATGTCATAAACCATTTCATCGAACATGTCGAAACCTTCCATACGGTATACTACTACTGGGTCTTTTTGTGCATAAGCTCTTAGACCTACACCGTTCTTTAGTTCATCCATGTTGTCAATGTGTTCCATCCATTTTTCATCAACTATTTTTAGTGTTACAACTCTTTCTAGTTCACGCATTGATTCACCGAATTTTTCAGATTTTGCATTATAAATATTATGTGCTTTTTCTGATAATTCTTTTATTACATCTTCTGCTTCAAATTTTTCTTGTTTTAAAATATCTAAGCTTTCAATTCCAAATTCTGTGTAGATTTCTTTCTTTAATCCTTCAATGTCTTTTGAATCATTTGTTATGTATTGTGGTACAATTGTGTTTACTACAGAATCAATCATATTTCCTATTTCTTCTGTTAAATTATCACCATCTAATACTTCTCTTCTTTGTTTGTAGATTATTACTCTTTGTTTGTTCATTACATCATCATATTGTAATACGTTCTTTCTGATGCTGAAGTTTCTTCCTTCAACTTTCTTTTGAGAACTTTCTACTGTTCTTGTTAATATTCTTGATTCGATTGGCATGTCATCTGATACACCGATTTTGTTGTATACTTTTGTGATTATGCTTCCACCAAAGATTTTCATTAAATCATCATCTAATGAAATATAGAATCTTGATTCTCCTGGATCTCCTTGACGTCCAGCACGTCCTCTTAATTGGTTATCAATACGACGTGATTCGTGTCTTTCTGTACCAATTATTTTTAATCCACCTGCTTCAATTACTTTTGCTCTTTCGTCTTCGATTCCTTTATCATAATTTCTTACTAAATTTCTGAATTCTTCACGTCTTGCTAGGATTTTTTCATCATCTGTTTCATTGAATGCTGTTGCTTCTTCAATTTCTTCAAATGTGTATTTCTTTCTCATGTCTGTTTTTGCAAGATATTCTGAGTTTCCTCCTAGGATAATATCAGTACCACGACCTGCCATGTTTGTTGCAATTGTTACAGCTTTATACTTACCTGCTTGTGCAATAATTTCTGCTTCTTTTTCATGGTATTTTGCGTTTAATACTTGGTGTGGTATTTTAGCTTTGTCTAATAATTTACTTAATCTTTCTGATTTGTCGATTGATACTGTACCTACTAGAACTGGTTGTCCTTTTTCGTAACTCTTTTTGATGTCTTCTATTACAGCATTGAATTTACCTGTTTCGTTTTTATAAATGATATCTGGTAAATCTTTTCTTTGAATTGGTTTGTTTGTTGGAATTTCGATTACGTCTAATTTATAGATTTCCTCAAATTCTTGTTCTTCTGTCATAGCAGTACCTGTCATACCTGACAATTTTTCATACATTCTGAAATAGTTTTGGAATGTAATGTTTGCTAATGTTTTTGATTCATCTGCTACTTTTACATGTTCTTTTGCTTCAACTGCTTGGTGTAGACCATTGTTGTATCTACGTCCGTACATGATACGTCCTGTGAATTCATCTACGATTAATACTTCACCTGATTTTACAATATAATCTACATCTTTTTTCATTATTCCATGTGCTCTTAAAGCTTGGTTTATTGCATGTACTAATTCTGAATTATTTAAATCATTTAAATTTTCTAACCCAAATTCTTTTTCTGCTTTTGCAATACCTTTTGCTGTTAACGATGCTGATTTTGCTTTTAAGTCTACAACATAATCATATTTTTCATTTTCTGCTGCTTGCTCTTCATCTTTTACATCTTCTTCAATTATTGTTCTTGCTTCTAGTTTTGATACAAATCTATCTGCTTTTTTGTAAATATCTGATGCTTGGTTTGCTCTACCTGAAATGATAAGAGGTGTTCTTGCTTCATCTATTAATATTGAGTCAATTTCATCGACAATTGCATAATTTAATGGTCTTTGTACTAATTGATCTTTATAAATTACCATATTGTCTCTTAAATAATCGAATCCAAACTCATTGTTTGTTCCATAAGTAATATCACAGTTATATGCTTTTTGTTTTTCATTCGGTTTCATGTCTGCAATTACTAAACCTACTGTTAATCCTAGGAATGTATATATTTTTCCCATCCATTCACTATCTCTTTTTGCTAAGTAGTCATTAACTGTAATTACATGTACACCTTTTCCTGTTAATGCATTTAAATATGCTGGTAATGTTGCAACTAATGTTTTACCTTCACCAGTTCTCATTTCTGCAATTCTTCCTTGGTGTAATATGATACCACCTATTAATTGAACATCAAAATGTCTTAATCCTGTGACTCTTTTTGACGCTTCTCTTACTACTGCAAATGCTTCTGGTAATATATCATCTAATGTTTGGCCATCTGCTAATAATTCTTTAAAATATTCTGTTTTTGCCTTTAATTCTTCATCTGTTAATTCTGATATCACATCTTCAAATGAATTAATTTTTTGTACAATTGGCATTACTCTTTTTACTTCTTTTTCGCTGTACCCCTTAAATAATTTCATTTGCTTTCCTTTCTATTTGTATATATAAATTTTTTATCCTTTTTGTATAGTTGAATAATATCACAATGATGTTTAAAAGTCTATATTTTATTGACATTCATTATAATTTGTTTTGCAATTTTTTGTTCTATTGTGTCAAATGGATTCATGTTTATATATATTTCTTCTGTTTTAAATTTTTCTTGTAGTTTTTTATAACTTTCTTCATTTTTTGTCAATATTATTGTTGCTCTGCTTGTATTGTTTTCTATATTTTTTTCTATTAATTTTATCATGCTTTCTTCTAATTCATTTGCTTTTTTTGATTCTTCTTTTTCTTCAGATGAATTTGATTCAAATAATGTCATTTTTATGTAGTTTTTGTTACAATATTCAATCATTGCATTTTTTATTGAATTTAATTGTTCTGTATCAACATACATATTTATTGATAAAATTTGCATATTTTCTACTGATAATCCCATAACTCTAAGTAATTCGCATTTTTCATTATCGTCTATTACTAGTATTTTAGTATTTTTTCTACTTTTTGCTCGTTCTTCTAAATCATTTATTTCTAGTTTGTTTACTAATTCTGGTTCTATCTTTATATCAATTTCTCCAGCTATTATATCAAGTATTTTTTGATTTAATTTATTTAGATTGTTTTGATTATATATTGTAATTTTTGATTCTGATGAGATTGCTTCCATTAGTAAAATAGCTGTTGTATATGGATTACCATTTGTTATAGCTATTTGATTTTGCTTTGTTACTTGTTTTTTCTTATTTTTGTAATCAATTATAATTTCTTTAATCTTTTCCACTGAAAAGTTTGGTAATTTTTCTTTTATGGCTAAATCCATAATATCTACTTTATATTCTTCAATTTGATCTATAATTTTATCTATAATTGATTTCATATTTTCTCCTTATCTTTTGTTTATATTAATGTTAATATGTGATTTGCCGCTTCTGATGCAGTTTTATAATTTGTTACATCTACAATTATTGTGTTTTTTCCTTGTTTGTTGAATCCACTTTGTTCATGTAGTTGATCACGCTCAATAATCGTTTTTCTTATTTCATCTTTTGAGTATTTTTGGCCATATTGATTATATCTTCTTGATACTCTTTCTTCTAAGTCGCATTTTATAAATATATGTGTTGTCATTTCTGGATATATGTATTGTAAACCTCTTCCTGAAATTATTATATTATATTCTTTAAATGATTTGATTATTTCACGTGCAAATTTATATAAATTTTCATTATTTACATTTCGAGCAAATTTACTTACTTTTTCGGCATTTGATGCTGAATGTATTTCTTCATCAGATATTTTGTTTCCTGCAATATATATTGTTGTTGCTCTGTTTTCTATTTTAAATTCTACTTGTAATTTTTTCATTAATTCATAGGGATCATTTGGTAAATTTTTATTATTACATTGTTTCAATGCTTGCATGATTCCTCTATATATACTTCCTGCATCTATAAATATGGAATTTGGTATAATGTTTATTAGTTCTTTACAGATTGTCGTTTTTCCTGATGCAACATCGCCTTCAATTCCTATTACAATGTTTTCCATGTCTGTCCTCTTTATTTTAAATTTCTAAATAGTCTTTTAGGAATTGACCTGTGTAACTTAGTGGTTCTTTACAGATCTTTTCTGGTTTTCCTGTTGCTATTATTTGTCCACCTTTTTCGCCACCTTCTGGTCCTAAGTCTACAATATAATCTGCTGTTTTTATTAAATCTAGATTATGTTCTATTGTTAGTACTGTGTTTCCTTTATCAACTAATTTTTGTAGTATGTCCACTAATCTATGAACATCATCTATATGTAATCCTGTTGTTGGTTCATCTAAAATATATAAGGTTTTTCCTGTTTGTGTTTTTGATAATTCTGTTGCTAGCTTAACTCTTTGTGCTTCTCCACCTGATAGTGTTGTTGAGCTTTGTCCTAGTTTTATATATCCCAATCCAACTTCTTTTAATGTTTGAATTTTATTTTTTATTCTTGGGACATTTTCAAAAAATGTTACTGCTTCTTCGACTGTCATATCTAAAACATCTGCAATTGATTTTCCTTTATATTTTACTTCTAATGTTTCGTGATTATAACGTTTTCCTTTACATACTTCACATGGTACATATACATCTGATAAAAAGTTCATTTCTATCTTGATTATTCCGTCACCATTACATGCTTCACAACGTCCTCCTGGAACATTGAATGAGAATCTTCCTTTTTGATATCCTCTCATTTTTGCTTCATTTGTTGTTGCAAATATATCCCTGATTAAATCAAATACTCCTGTGTATGTTGCTGGGTTTGAACGTGGTGTTCGTCCTATTGGTGATTGATCTATATTTATTACTTTATCTATGTGATGTAATCCTTTTAGTGACTTACATTTTCCAACTTTCATTGTTGAATTATTTAGTTCTTTGTATATGTTTTTATATAATACATCATTTATTAATGTTGATTTTCCTGAACCTGATACACCTGTTACGCAAATAAAGTTTCCTAGTGGGAATTTAACTGTTACATTTTTTAGATTATGCTCTGTTGCTCCTACAATTTCTAAGTATTTTCCTGTTAAGTTTCTACGTTTTTTCGGAACTGCTATTTGCATTCTTCCACTTAGATATTTTCCTGTAATTGAGTTGTCTGACTTAGCTATTTCTTCTGCTGTTCCTTGTGCTAGAATATATCCTCCATGCACTCCTGCTCCTGGTCCTATATCTATTACTTGGTCTGCTGCATACATTGTGTCTGTATCATGTTCTACTACAATTACTGAGTTGCCTAGGTCTCTTAGTTTTTTCAAAGTTGTTATTAATCTATTATTGTCTCTTTGATGTAGCCCTATTGATGGCTCATCTAAAATATACATTACTCCTGTTAGTCCACTACCTATTTGAGTTGCTAGTCTTATTCTTTGTGATTCACCACCTGATAGTGTTCCTGCACTTCTTGATAATGTTAAATAATCCAATCCTACATCTATTAAGAATTGCAATCTTTTTGATAGCTCCTGCATAATTTGTGATGCTATCATTTCTTCTTTTTCTGATAATTCTAGACTTAACAGATATTCTTTAATACTTCTGATTGGCATATCTGTTAATTCTTTAATATTTAATGTTCCTACTTTTACTGCTAAAACTTCTGGCTTTAATCTTGCTCCGTGGCATGCACTGCATTCTTGCTCTGTCATGTACATTTCATACCATTGCATCATCCCTGCTGATTTTGTATCACGGTGACGACGCTCTAGTGTTGGAATTACTCCTTCAAATGTAGCTCTATTATGGTGTGTTCCTGTTGATGATTTATATACAAAATCTATTTCTTCATCACCTGTTCCATACATGATTTTTTCCATGAATGAACGTGGTAAGTCTTTGATTTTAACTCCTTTAATTTTAACTCCATAATGTTTTGCGATTGATTCAAAATACATTTGGGCGATTGTGTCACCTTTTTTCATAGTGCTTGATCCATATAGTTTGATTCCATCATATAGTGTTGCTTCTTTATCTGGAACTAATAAATCTTCGTCCATTTTTTGTAAATAGCCTATTCCTGTACATTCTGGACATGCTCCCATTGGATTATTAAATGAAAACATTCTTGGTGTTAGTTCTTCAATACTGAACCCACATTTTGGACATGCATAATTTGCACTATATAATTTTTCTTCACTACCTACAACATCTACAATTACTAGATTGTTAGCTATTCTTAGTGCTGTTTCTACTGATTCAGTTAGTCTAGCTCTAATATCTTCTTTTATTACCAATCTATCTATTATGATTTCAATTGTATGTTTCTTTTTTCTATCTAGTTCTATATCATCTGATAATTCTACTGTTTCACCATCTACTCTGGCACGTACATATCCTTCTTTTTGATATTCTTCAAATATTTTCTTATATTCACCTTTTTTCTCGCGAATTACTGGTCCTAATATTTGAATCTTTGTGCCTTGCTCTAGTTTCATTATGTCGTCTACTATTTGATCTATTGATTGTTTTTCTATCTTAATTCCACAGTTCGGGCAATATGGTGTTCCTACTCTTGCATATAATAAACGTAGATAATCATATATTTCGGTTACTGTTCCTACTGTTGAACGTGGATTTTTTGATGTTGTTTTTTGATCTATCGAGATTGCTGGTGATAGTCCTTCAATTGACTCTACTTTGGGTTTATCCATTATTCCTAAGAATTGTCTTGCATATGATGATAAACTTTCTACATATCTTCTTTGACCTTCTGCATATAGTGTGTCAAATGCCAAAGAAGACTTACCAGATCCTGATAAGCCTGTTATGACAACTAGTTTGTTTTTTGGAATTTCTATATTTAAGTTTTTTAAGTTGTGCTCTTTTGCACCTTTTATGATTATTTTATCCAATTTTAACCTCTAATTCTAATCCTCTTTTTCTTCTTTTTCTGTGTCTGTTATCGTTTCAAATTCTTTCATACTTAAGCTGATTTTTCCTTGATCATCTATTTCTGAAATTCTAACTTTAACAGTATCTCCTACAGCTAATACATCTTCTACTTTCTCAATTCTTTTATTTGAAATTTTTGAAATATGTACTAATCCTTCATTGTTTCCTCCTAAGTCTACGAATGCTCCGAATTTTGCAATTCTTGATACTTTTCCTTCGCATATTTCGCCTACTTCAAATTCTTTTACTATTGATTCAATGATTTTTTGTGCTTTTTTAGCATTTTCTATATCATCACAGTAAATTGCTACTTTTCCATCGTCATCAATATCAATTTTGACTCCTGTTTCTTCAATGATTTTATTAATTACTTTTCCTCCTGATCCAATTACATCTTTAATCTTTTCTGGATTTATTGTCATTGAAATGATTTTTGGTGCATATTTTGATACTTCTTTACGTGGCTCTGGAATAGCTTTTAATATAATATCATTGATTATCATGTTTCTTGCTGCTTGTGTTTTCTCAAATGCTTCTTTGATAATTTCATAAGTTAAGCCATCATTTTTGATATCTACTTGAATTGCTGTTATTCCTCTTCCAGTTCCTCCTACTTTGAAATCCATATCTCCAAAGAAGTCTTCTATATCTTGAATATCTGTTATTACAATATATTTATTTGAATCTTGTGGATCTGTTATTAATCCTGTTGAAATTCCTGCTACTGGTTCTTTTATTGGTACACCCGCTGCCATTAATGCTAATGTGCTTCCACAGATACTTGCTTGTGATGTTGAGCCATTTGATTCCAATACTTCTGAAACTAATCTCATTGTGTATGGGAATTCTTCTTCTGATGGCAACATTGGTACTAGAGCTTTTTCTGCTAATGCTCCGTGTCCTATTTCACGACGTCCTGCTCCTCTTGATGGTTTTGCTTCTCCTACTGAATATGATGGAAAATTGTATTGATGCATATATCTCTTAACTTCTGTGTCAAAATCAATTCCATCCAATGATTGTGCATCTGCTTTTGTTCCAAGTGTTGCTATTGTTAATACTTGTGTTTGTCCTCTTGAGAATAGTCCGCTTCCATGTACTCTAGGAATTAAATCAACTTCTGCTGTTAATTTACGTACTTCATCAATTGCTCTTCCATCTGGTCTTATATGTTCATTTAAAATGATTGATCTTACGCATTTCTTTTGTAAATCGTGAATTGCTGTTGCTATGTCAAATTTATGTTCTTCTTCTGCGTTTTCTCCAAACATTTCGATTGCAATATTCTTAATTTTTTCTGAAACTTTGTCTACATTTTCATTTCTTGTAATTTTATCTGTTTCTTTTACTGCATTTGTCATTTCTTCTGTTAATTCATTACATACCCTTTCAAAGTATTCTGGATTTACTGAGAATGATTTATATTCAAATTTTGGTTTTCCTATTTCATCCTTCATAGTTTGAATAAATCCACACATCTTCTTAATTTCTACATGTGCTGCTTTTATTGCTTCTAACATTATTTCATTTGAAATATTATCTGCACCTGCTTCTATCATTGTTATCTTTTCTTTTGTTCCTGCGACAGTTGCTTTCATTCTGCTTTTTGCTCTTTGCTCGCAGTTTGGATTAATAATTATTTGGTCATCTACATATCCTACTGCTACTGCTGCTGATGGGCCTCCCCATGGAATATCTGATATTGCTAATGCTGCTGATGTTCCGATTTGTGCACATACTTCTGGGCTGTTTTCTTGATCATCTGATAATACTGTGTTTACTATTACTACATTATTTCTAAAGTCACTTGGGAACAATGGTCTGATTGGTCTATCAATTGCTCTTGATATTAATACTGCACTGTCTGCTGGTTTTCCTTCTCTTCTATTATAGCTTCCTGGAATTTTTCCTACTGAATATAGTTTTTCTTCGTAATCAACTGATAGTGGGAAGAAGTCGATATCATCTTGTGCTTCTTTAGCTGCTGTTACGTTTGTCATTACAGTTGTTTCACCATAACGTACTACTACTGAACCATTTGCTTGCATTGCAAATTTTCCTGTTTCAATTGTTAGCTTACGTCCTGCTAACTCTGTTTCATAAATTTTAAACATTTATTTTCCTCCATTTTTTCTTGTGACTATTAATATAGTGTAACCTCTATAATATTGATTAATAACATTATACAAGCTACTAACCTATATTTAATAATCCAATATAATAATACACTAAAAGCCTTGATTTTGCAAGAAAATCAAGGCTGATTTTGGAGGTTTTATTTTTATCAGTATTTTTTATATTTTCATTATATTGCTGTCAATATCTATATAAGCATATTTACTATCTTCATAATTTTTAATTTCTTGTATTTTTTTATTTGCCATATCAGATACAGTGCTTATTCTTTCATTTTTTCCATTTTCACATTTCACCAATGGATTTGTATATCTCTTTTTTACCTTTATTGATATGCAATATTTATCTTCAATATATTCATTACTTCTACCAATTTTTTTAGTATTTGAAAAAATATTGAATGCATCATTTATTTCACTATTGGGGCAGTTCTTTATTTTATCAACTATTTCTTTCTCTGAATATTTATATAGATCATCTTCTGTTATGTATTTTTCTTTTGCCATTTTCCTTAAAATATCTGTCCAAAATTGCATTATCATATTATTTTCACAATTTCCAGAAAATAGATGCCACATAATCGAAGCTCTATCGATATATTCTTCTGCTATTTTTTTAGTATTAAATCCTATTTCATCTTCTTTTTCTTCATTTTTTAATATACTTATATCATTATAAATTCGTTCTATAGATTCTAAATCAAAAGCATTTTGTGTTACTAGTCCATCACTTAATGTATATTCTAGTCTATCTGCAGATAATTTTGGACTATCGTTATCTGCTATTGGATATATATGATAATCAGAAATTTCTTCTAACTTTATATTATCTCTGTTTAGCAAATTCATAATTTTCTTTGAGTTTTTTATTACTGTTTGAGTTAACGCTTCTGTTGTTTCTTGTTTTTCATAATCACCATGTAAGTAATCTACAACATGACTAAAAGATGGTGTTGATATATCATGGTATAATCCTGCAATTGTTTGTTTTTTATTTTTAGTAAAATGCCATACAATTAAAGCTACTCCTACACTATGTTCATATCTTGTGTGAAAAAACTTATGTTTAATTAATTGCGTGTGTTCACAAGCTGATACCATACTAATCCCTTTTAATCTTTTCATTTCTGGAACGTCCAAATATTCCTCTAAAAAAACAGGATAATCTTTTGATAATATCTTTAAATATCGCTCAATTTCCTCATTTTCAACTCCTAGATACATGAATTTTCCTCCTTTAATTTTTAAATTATTACATATCTCTTTGGAAACACGTAATTTTGCAACAATCATTTTTTCTTTTATTTTTGTTATATTATTTTCTTTCAAATCTTCTTTAAAATCTATAATATTATTATTTAATCTACATAGATGAAATGTTCCGTCATGATTAACATATAAATCATGATTATTTCTACAATATTCTATTGGTATTTTTCTATGAACAGCTTTTTCACATGTACATTGTGCTAATATTATATAATGATTTTTATAAAATTCATTTCTTGAATCTATCTTTACTTTTTCATATCCTAATTTATTAATTTGATTTCTTAATACTTCTCATTTAATGCAATTATTTGTGAAAATAACATAACTTTCTGAAATTGCATTAAATGATTTAGAAAACTAGCTATTACTATCTAAAAATTGATATGGTATAAAAAACTCCTTATACTTTTATTTTATTTTCATTATATTTTACAAGTTGAATTGCACTATCTAAAGTTTCTGTACAACATAGTCTTCCATAATAATCTACATATGTTAATTTGTTTATTCCAGTTATTTTTTTTGAATCATTTATGTCCTTAGATAAAACTATTTCATCTTTAAATTTACATTCATCTATCACAGTTCTAATTTCGTATCCTTCCCTTCTAGATTTATATATCACATATTTTATTTTCTTATTATCAGATAGATGAAATGCTTTCTTGTATGGCATTTCTTTGTCAAATATTAAATAGCAATCTTTGCAACTTGATGCTTTATCTAAGACAACTTCTATTCCTTCTACTTCAGCTATTGCATTTTTTATATAAACCTCCCAAAATCCATCGGCTAAGACTAGTGCATTAACAAAGGCCTCGTCTTCTGAGATATCTTCATTCCATCCGAGGATTACACAACTTAACAAAATCAGGTGATATTTTGTTTTCTACATATTCAAATTGCATATTGTCTGCTGCATCAATATTTTGTATTAATTCTTTATCCATATACTCAAATGTTTTATCTATATATTTGACTTCTATTTTCTTCAAGTATTCCTTACCAAATTTTTTCCATAATAGACCTATAGATGAATAAAATATTCCGTTATCTCTTTGACCATTTCTATTCTTTTGATGATGATCAAACTCTCCTAACCCTATATCATAAACAATCTTATCTTTTATATCTTTATTTCTTATTGCAGGAACTCTTGCTAAGATTACACTATCAATTATCTTACTTAAAAATATTGTTGATATAACATCGTCAACATGAAATCTGCCTGAGTGCGTTATACAGTTTGCTTCATCTATTTGAGTGGTTAATTGTATATTTTTATATTTATTTGAA
>JABCPQ020000032.1 GCA_013333035.2 Clostridiales bacterium
AAGAATATTTGAAAGATAAAGAAATTATGAAATATTTAGATGTAGTAGTAGATGGACAATTTGTACAAGCACTACATAATCCAAAGTTAGAATGGAAAGACTCATCAAACCAAAGAGTTATAGATGTCAAGAAAACTCAAGAACAAGGTAAAGTTGTTTTATTCGATAATTATATTCATTAAAAATAAATATATAAAAAAGAGCTTATATACAATGTATTTAAGCTCTTTGCTTATTTTAAAATAATAAAAAAGATGTCAAGGAATATAAAATTCCAAGGCATCTTTTTATTTTATACATGTTTAATTGCAGTAAATAAACCAGCAGAACCAAGTCCCATAATAATACCAGCAGCAATAACACCAAGTGAAATTGCAATCATACTCTTCTTAAAATCAAGATCAAGCATACTAGCAGCTAAAGTACCAGTCCAAGCACCAGTTCCAGGAACAGGAATTGCTACAAATAAAAATAATGCAAAATAAATACCTTTTCCAGCTTTTTCTTGAAGTTTTTGCCCACCTTTTTCACCTTTATTTAAACAAAATGTAAAGAATTTTCCAATAAATTTTTTATCTTTACCCCAAATCAAAACTTTTCTAGCAAAAAGATAAATGAAAGGCATTGGTAAAATATTTCCTAAAATAACAAGTGCATAAATTAATGGTATAGGAAGTGTTACATTGAATAATGGGCTGAATGCAATTGGCACAGCACCTCTAAGTTCTATTAACGGAACCATTGAAACTAAAAATATAACTATACTCTTTTTTAACATAAAAAATCTCCATTCATAAAAAGTCTAGGGTCATTTTAAACGATAAACCAAAATTTGTAAAGTTTAAAACTTTGATTGAAACAACTAATTTAATATTATATAATTTACTCATGAATAATAAGGAGAAAAAATATGAAGAAAATTATTAAAATATTAACAATAATTATTTCAATCACATTGATAATTCAATTAGGAACAATAAGTCTAAATGTAAATCAAGTACAAGCAGACGTAGGCAATTTTAAGAGTTATAAATCAAAAGGAAGTAATAGTTCGAGTTCAAAATCAAGTTCAAAATCGCACTTCAAATCAAATTCAAGTTCAAAAAGTTCTTCAAAAAAGTATAAAAATAACTCATTACCAAAAAAATATTATCCAACTCCAAGTTATAATAATTATTATAACAAAACAAATGATGTAACTGAAAATAATGTACAAAAATATCCAGAAAATAATGAAAATATAAGTAAATCAGAAAATACAGAAAACATTGATTATTTATATCCACTTGCAATGTTAATATCACCACTTATAACTGGCAGATGGAACGGAAATGGCCTATCTAAAGGAATATTGTTAATTATTGTGATATTTGCAATTATCTACTATTTTAAGGGAAAAAATAAATAATCAGGGAAGAAATATGAAAAAAATATTAAGGAAAATTACAAAAATAATATTAGCTATAATATTATTAATCATGCTCATAATACCACAAACTGTAATTAATGCAGATGTGGGTAATTTTGAACAATATCACGAAAAAAAGATAACAATAGAGGACATATTGGATATATTCGATAATAATGATCATATAGATTATTCTAGAGGGCTTAGTTTAAGAGAAATGTTTTTTGTACTGCTCGCTTTAGTTTTATTCATTATAGGTATTGTATTAATTAGTATGATTCTTGAAAAAATAAGAAAAAAGAAAAATCAAAAACTAGAAATGGAACAAGAGGAAGAAAGAGAAATTGAGCAAAAAGAAGAAGAGGAAATATTAAAATCAATAAAAAAGGTAGATTCAAAATTTGATTATGAAAAATTTAAAGAATTTTGCTCAAATGTATATGTTAAATTGCAAGAAATATGGTCAGAACGTAATATAGATGAATTAAAAAAATATGAAACAAATTTATTATTTGAACAACATAAAACGCAATTACAAGAATATATTGATAAAGGGCAAAGAAATGTAATGTCAGATGTTTCTGTACAAGATATGCTCTTAACAGACTTTAAACAAGAAACAGGAAATGACATTATAAAAATAGAACTGCTTGCAGAACAAGTTGATTATATAGCAGATGCTAAAACAGATAGAGTTATATTGGGAAGTTCAAAATTAATTAAAGAAAGACTATACGAATTAACATTTATAAGAAAAACAGGAACTTCAGAATGGCTATTATTAAATTTAGTAAGAATAGAAAAATAAAATTGAATTTTATAAAACGTTATAGTAAAATAATGAAAAAAATGAAAGGGGATAAACATGGAAGAAAAGCCAGAAATTGAAAAAGTAAATGAACAAAATAATAATGAGCAATTAAATAATAGTAATCAAAATGAAGAAATTAGAAAAGAAGATACAAACAAAAATCAAGAAAAACCAAAAAAGAAAAGTTTTAAAATAATTTTAGCAATACTATTGCCAACAATAATAATATGTGTACTAACAGCAATCTTTGTACCAATATTAATAAGACAAACAGAACAAAATAGATTAATAAAAACATTCGTATTAGCTAACTGTTTGCCAGAATTGCCAGTTAGACCAATTGAAATACAAGAAAATAGTGATAGTAATTTAAAAATAAATTTAAAAAATATTGATAAACAAACTTATGACAAAATATTAGCAAAAGTAAAACAAAAATATCCATTAGATAATAAAGATATTGGTACAAGTTATGAAGCATATGATTCAAATGGAACAAGAATAACATTAAAGCCAATATTTGATAAAGTTGAAATAAAAATTCGTAAATTATCATATTATGGTGCAATAAAATGGCCAACAAGTGGTATTGCATTAACAATACCAAAAGTTGCGTCAACAAGAGGAATAATAAGTATAAATAGAGATGAATATTTTTAAGCAGAAATACAATACATGACAAAAGAAGATTTAAAAAACTATTTTGAACAATGTAAACAATATGGATATAATTCAAATATAAGAACTTTAAATCAAACAATTTATGAATCAAGAAATCAAAATGGAGATAGACTTTCATTAAGATATGATGGAGGAAATGTTGTAAGTATAACTGTAGAACAAAGCGTTAAAAAATTGAAATTCCCAGAACTAAGTAATAACCAAGCAAATAATAATTTAAAATCAAATGACGAAGATGAAAAAGTAAAACAAGATTTTCAAAAAACAATGAAAGAAGTTGAACAACGTCTAAAACAACAAAAAGAAACAGGAATCAATCCAAAATTTCAAAAATTAGTAGATGAATATTTAGAATTTTTATTAACAGATTATTGGGTTAAAGGAATAACATATAAAGCAAATCCAACAGACCAAAAGGCAAAATCAGAATATGAAGCAACAAAACAAAAAGACAAAGAATATTATGCTTATGCATTTAACACTTATGCCGAAAACGTTCAATTAACAGAACAAGAAAATCAATTATATGAAAAGATGAGAGCAACAGCCAAAAAACTACAAAAAGATTTGCCATAACTAAGGAGACAAGATGAAAGAAGAATTTATAAAATTACTAAAAGATATAGACAGACCAGGAATGGATAAATTGTTAGAATTTTTGGAAAAATCAGATTTCTTTACAGCGCCTGCAAGCACAAGATTTCATGGATCAAGAGAAAATGGATTAGTAGAACATAGCTTAAAAGTATATGAAATATTAAAAGAAAAAATAAAGCATTCACCTATACCAATAGATATACCAGATGAATCAGTGAGAATAATAGCTTTATTACATGATATATGTAAAACAAACTTTTATAAAATAGATTATAGAAATGTTAAAAATTCATTAGGAGTATGGGAAAAAGTCCCATACTACACAATTGAAGACACGATACCTTATGGACATGGTGAAAAATCAGTAATGATGATTACAGAATTTATGAAATTAACAAACGAAGAAAAATACGCAATAAGATGGCACATGGGATTTACAGAGCCAAAAGAAATATATAACACAATAGGTGCGGCTTATGAAAAATATCCAATTGCACTATTAACAAATGAAGCAGACTTAGAAGCAACTTATTTTTTTGATACATAATAAAATGTATATATAAAAGGGGATATAAACTTATCTCTATAACAAAAGAAAGGAGATATTATGAAAAAGTTTTTCAAAGCACTAATAACAATAATATCAATAGTAACAATAATAGTAGGAATAAACTTTTTAATGGCAAACGATAAAGTTTATGCCGATGTTGGAAATTTCAAAAGCTATTCATCAAGTGGAAGCAGATCATCAAGCAGAAGCTCAAGTGGATATTCAAGTGGAAGTAGCTATTCATCAGGAAGCTCAACACTTGGAAATATAGGAATAATTATGTTTGCAATTAGACATCCATGGATATTTTTATTAATAGTTGGATCAATAGCAATTTGGAGAATCTTAAGAAATAAATTCAAAAATAATCCAACTGTAAGCAAGTATAATGAAGCAATGGACAAAATATTAAATCCAAACTTCAATTTTGATTTCGGAAATAATATAAATAATGTTAGAACAGCACAAAGCGAAGAATCAGTATTAAGCTCAGTAAAAGCAATTGATCCAAACTTTAATTCAGAAGAATTTAAAGCATTTGCAAGAGATGTATATATTAGATTGCAATCAGCATGGTCAAAAGGTGACTGGGAAGATATCAGAACATTTGAAAGTAATGAATTATTTGAACAACATAGAAATCAATTACAAGAATATCTAGATAAAGGCCAATTAAATAAAATGGATAGAGTTGGAGTATTAAATGAAAGATATTCAGGATTTAGACAACAAGCAGGAAAAGACATTTTAGAAATAGACTTAGACGTTAAACAAATAGATTACATTATAGACTCTAAGACAAAACAAGTTGTAATAGGTGATCCAAATGAAGAAGATTACGGAACATACAGATTAACATTCTCAAGAACAACAGGAAATAAAACAAATGTAGCAACAGGAGAAACAAAGATAACAAACTGTCCAAACTGTGGAGCACCAACAACAATAACATCATCAGGAAAATGCCCATATTGCGGAAGTGTAATAACAACAACAGACTATGGTTGGGTATTATCAAACTTAAGTAAAATATCATAAAATAAATATGAATCCAGCATGAAAAATGCTGGTTTTGTTATATTAAAAAATAAATAAAAAGGTTCATAAATCTTGACTTATTTACTAATTTAGAATAAACTAATTGTGTGCAAAAGATTATGAATTCAATAAATAGTATTGAAAATTAAGGAGGAAATTATGGGATTAATTAGAGCAGCAGTTGGTGCAATAGGAAGCACATTACATGACCAATGGAAAGAAGCCATTCGTTGTGAGGATTTAGGTAATGAAATTTTAATGAAAAAAGTTTCAACACCAACAAATGTAATTTCAGCAGGATCAACTATTATAGTACAACCAGGACAATGTGCAATCATTGTAGATAATGGTAAAGTAATTGACGCAACAGCAGAAGAAGGTGTTTATAAATTTGATGAATCATCAACACCATCATTCTTTGCAGGTCAATTTAAAAATACATTTAAAGAAATGTTTGCAAGATTCACCTATAATGGACAATCAGCAAAAGAACAATATGTATTATTCTTTAATATTAAAGAAATAATTAATAATAAATTTGGAACAGCAACACCAGTTCCATTTCAAGATTGGTCACATCCAGTAATGCTATTAACAGGTACAGTAGCACCTTATAGTGTTAGAATTCGTTGCTATGGAACATACACATTCAAAGTATCAGACTTTGGATTATTTATGAACAGATTAGCAGGAACACGTGATGAATATAGACGTGATGATATAATTAAACAAATGCAATCAGAAGTTATGGCAGCACTTCAAAATGTCTTAAATGAATTAGGTACATCAAAATATAAAGTACCAGTATTAGAATTGCCAAGTCAAACAGATGAAATTATGCATGTTTTATCAGAAAGAGTATTTGACCAACCAATAAGAGACAGAGGATTACAATTATTAAGTTTCGCAATTGAATCAGTATCATTGGACGAAGATTCTCAAAAGAAAATTGATAATTATGAAATGGCATCAAACTCACAATTACAACAAGGCAAAATTGCATCATCTTATGCAAATGCTTTGGAAAAAGCAGCAGCAAATGCAAATGGTGCAACAGCAGGATTTATGGGATTAGGAATGATGAATAACTTCACAGGAGGAATGCCAGTACAACCAACACAACCAACACAAGCTGTTCAATATGATCCATATCAAACACAACCTCAAGCACAACAACAAGCACCAGTTCAAGAGCAACCACAAGCAACTACTGCACCAGTACAAACTGCAGAAGCTCCAGTAGCTCCAGTAGCAAATACAGAAAATACAGTAGCTAATGCAGAAAGCATAGTAGCACCAGTTGCAGAACAACCAGTAGTTGATACAGTTGTATCAACACCAGCTCCAGAAGGTGTAAACGCACAAGTAAGTGCAAAAAAATTCTGTACAGAATGTGGTAAAGAAGTACCAGTAGAAGCAAAATTCTGCCCATTCTGTGGAAATAAATTAAATTAAAACATAAGGGAGGAATTATATAATGGAATTAAAAGGAACAAAAACAGAAGAATTTTTAAAGAAAGCATTTGCAGGAGAATCACAAGCTGCAACAAAATATCAATATTATGCAAGTAAAGCTAAAAAAGATGGTTATGAACAAATTGGAAGTATATTTGAAGAAACATCACTAAATGAAAAAGAACATGCAAAAATTTGGTTCAAATTATTACATAATAATGAAATGCCAGAAACAACAGAAAACTTAAAAGATGCTGCAGCAGGAGAAAACTATGAATGGACAGACATGTATGAAAGTTTTGCAAAAACAGCAGAAGAAGAAGGATTTACAAAAATCGCATTCTTATTCAGAGAAGTTGGAAAAATTGAGAAAGAACATGAAGCAAGATATAAAAAATTATTAGAAAATATCGAAGAAGGAATTGTATTCTCAAGAGATGACGAAAGAATCTGGAAATGTAGAAATTGTGGACATATTGTAATTGGAAAATATGCTCCAGAAGTATGCCCAGTATGTGCACATCCAAAATCATTCTTTGAAATTAAAGCAGAAAACTATTAATAATAAATATAGTAGAAATCGCTTCGAGTAAATTCTGCTCGAAGCGTTTTTACATACATAAGAAGGAGAAAACATGTTTCGTTTTTATATAGCATTAATATTATCAAAAATATCCTATACAGTAATTAGATTATTAGGAAGAAATGCATCACAATTTCCTGGAAGATTAGCAATAAATATCTGCCCAGACTTTTTAGGAAGAATAGCAAAACCTAAAAAAATAATTTGTGTAACAGGAACAAATGGAAAAACAACAACAAACAATTTAATAATAGATTCATTAACAGGCTTGGGATATAAAGTACTAGACAATAATTTTGGATCAAATATAGATGCAGGAATAGCAAGTAGTTTAGTAAAAGGAACAACAATATCAAATAAAGCAAAATTTGATATTGCAGTATTCGAAGTAGATGAAAGATCATCAATAAAAATATATCCATACATAAAACCAACATATGTTTTATGTACAAATTTATTTAGAGATTCAATAAAGAGAAATGCCCATCCAGAATTCATATCAAGCATAATAAACAAAGGATTGCCAGAAGATACAATATTAATATTAAATGCAGATGATCCAATAAGCTCAAGACTTGGAAGTAAATCTAATTCAAGAGTGTTCTTTGCAATTGATAAGCAACCATTTGACTTAAACAAATCAGTAAATTTAATAAATGATCAAAGAATATGTCCAAAGTGTGGAACAAAACTAGAATATAATTATGTAAGATATCATCACATAGGTAATTGCTATTGCCCAAACTGTGATTTTAAATCACCAACAGCAGATATAGCAATCAAAACAATAGATTTCAAAAATCAAAAAATAATAGTAACAGTAGACAATAAAGAAGAAGAGTTTAAGCTATTTTCAAATCAAATATTTAATATATATAATGAAATTGCAGTAATCACAGCATTATATACATTAGGAATATCAACAAAAGATATTCAATCACAAATAAACAAGTTACATATAGTAGAATCAAGATATAATGAGGTAGAGAAAAACGGCATTAAGATAATAGGAAATCTATGTAAAGGGCAAAATCCAGTAGCATTATCATGTATATTTGATTTCTTAAATAGAGATAAAGCAGAAAAGCAAATCATTTTATTATTAGACGATAAACATGATGCAAAAGATTCATCAGAAAATTCAACATGGATGTATGACGCAGACTTTGAATTTTTAAATGCAAAACACATAACTAAAATAATAATAGGAGGAAAAAGATCAGAAGATTTTTATCTAAGATTATTATTAGCAGGTGTACCAAAAGAGAGATTAGTATATGATTTTGATGTAAATAAAGTTGGAGATTATGTAGATATCGAAAAAGATAAAGAAATATATATTCTATATGATATTTATAATGGAGACTTACAAAGAAATGCAAGAGATAGAATTTTGCAAAGAATAGAGGGAGGTAATGCAAATGACTAAAATCGAAGTATTATACCCAGAAACATGTAATCTATTTGGAGATATGTTCAATATAAAATTGTTAGAACAATCAATAAAAGATGTAGAAATAATTAATACAAACTTTACAGATGAACCAGCATTTGTAACACAAAATATAGATATGTTGTATTTAGCACCAATGACCGAACGAACACAAGAAGAAGTCATAAAAAAGCTAGAACCATATAAAGCAAGATTGGAAGAATTAATAAATAAAAATACCGTAATGTTGTTCACAGGAAATGCATTTGAAATACTAGGAAAATGCATTGAAAATGAAGATGGAACTAAAGTCCAAGGATTAGGCATAATGGACCTATATTCAAAGAGAGATATGATGCATAGATACAGCAAAATGTATTTAGGCGAAATGGAAATTGAAAAAGGCAAAAAAACTAAAATTTTAGGATTTAAAGCACAATTCAGTATGACTTATGGAGATAATCAAGAATATTATGCATTTGAAACAATTAGAGGAGACGGAATAAATAAAGAAAATAAGTTCGAAGGCATCAGATTAAATAATTGCTTTGGAACATATATTCTAGGCCCAATTCTAGTAAACAACCCATTTTTTGCAAAATACATATTAAGATTATTAAATGTAAAAGACACAATAGCATTTGAAGATATTGCAATAGAAAATTACCAAAGAAGATTAGAGGAATTTGAAAATCCAGCAACAAAATATGAATAAAGGAGATTGCAAGTGGAAAAAAATATATTTTTAGAATTAGAAGAAAGAGGAATTATTGAACAATTCATCGACAGAGAAAATTTAATAAAACACTTAAATGAAGGAAATGTACCATTCTACATTGGAATAGATCCAACAGCAGACAGCTTACACATTGGGCACTATGTAGGATTAATGGTAGCTTCATACTTGCAAAAAGCTGGACACTCTCCATTAATCTTAATTGGTGGAGGAACAGCAGCAATCGGAGACCCATCAGGAAAAACTGATTTAAGAAGAATGATGACACGTGAAGAAATGGACGAAAATGTTGAGAAAATCAAGAAACAAATAGCAAGATTCGTTAATTTTGAAGGTGAAAATGCAGCCAGAATCGTAAACAATGCAGACTGGTTATTAAATCTAAATTATATTGATTTTATGAGAGAGATAGGTTCAAAATTCTCAGTAAATAGAATGTTGGCAGCAGAATGTTACAAAACAAGATTGGAAACAGGTTTAACATTCTTTGAAATGGGATACATGTTATTACAATCTTATGATTTCTTACACTTATACAATCAATATGGATGTAAGCTAGAAATAGGTGGAAATGACCAATGGTCAAACATAATTGGAGGAGCCGAACTAATCAGAAAACTAGGACATGATGATGCCTTTGCATTCACATTTAAACTTCTAACAACCAAAGAAGGAAAGAAAATGGGAAAAACAGAAAAAGGTGCATTATGGTTAGATAAAGACAAAACTTCACCATACGAATTCTACCAATACTGGAGAAATGTAGCCGATTCAGACATTGAAAATGTTTTAAAAATGTTAACATATCTACCACTTGACGAAATAAAGGAATTAACATCAGTAGAAGGTCAAGAATTAAACAAAGCAAAGAAAATTGCAGCATATGAAATAACAAAATTAATTCATGGCGAAGAAGAAGCTAAAAAAGCAGAAGAAGCATCAGAAGCTCTATTTGGAAATGGGGGAAACAATGCAAACATGCCAACAATAGAAATTGAAGCAGAGACAAGCATATTAGACGCTATAATCCTAGCCGGATTTGCTCAATCAAAAGGCCAAGCTAAAACATTAATAGCTCAAGGTGGAATAACATTAAATGACAATAAAGTAGAAGACTTACAATTAAAAATAACATCAAACATGTTATCAGAGGAATTAATTCTTAAAAAAGGTAAAAAAGGATTCTGCAAACTAATAAGCAAATAACACATAAAAACAAGCAAAATCGAGATTATCCGACATTTGCTTGTTTTTAAATATCCAAAAGTGTGAAACAAAATTGACAAAAACAACTAAAAATGTTTCACATTTTTAAAATAAGTGCTATAATAAAGATGTGAAACAAAATTTCTAAAAATCAATAAAAATGTTTCACATAGGGAGTAAAAAAATGAGCGAGACTATAGAAATAATGAATCTACTTCAAAGTAAACAAGTATTAGAACATAAGCTAAGTTCACTAATATATGGTTCAGTAGAAATAAGAGAAAAAGGCGATAATAAATATATATATGTTCATTACAGAGAAGATGGAGTATCATTAACTAAATATGTTGGTGAATATAGTGAAGAACTATATAATTTAATTTTTTCTAATAGCATTAAAGCAAGAGAATTGAAAAAGCAAATTCGTGAAATAAATAAGAAATTAAAGGAATTAAATTATATTGAAAATGAGATTTCTGAAATAGTAGAAAGAAACATTGATTTTGCAAAAAGACAATTAGTAGATACAATATATAAACAAGCAATATTAGAAGGAGTCGCAACAACTTATGCAGACACCGAAAACATAATTGAAGGTGGAAAAGTCAATAACATGACATCTGAAGATGTTATGAAAATTATAAATCTAAAACATGCATGGGAGTTTATACTAAATAAAAATGTAATAATGAGCGATACAAACTTTGCATTATTATGCGAGATAAATAAATTAGTTCAAGAAGGTTTTTATATATCTGCCGGAAAAATAAGAAATGTGCCAGTATCAATAGGAGGAACAAGTTGGAAAGCTGATTTCCCAATTGAAGCCACGATTAAAGGAGAATTAAATATGATATTAAATAGTGAAAAAGAAGAAATTGATAAAGCAATAGAATTATTATTATATACAATGAAAAAACAAATATATTTAGATGGAAACAAAAGAACAGCCGTTATATTCAGTAATCACTATTTAATTTCAAAAGGAAAAGGAATAATAAGCATACCGGCAGAATTAACTGACAAATTTAAAGAATTGCTGATTCCATACTATGAAGGAAAAGATGAATTAAAAATAAAAGAATTTTTGAAAAATGAATGTTATATTAATATTTAAGGAATAAAAAATGGTAAAACTAGAAAAACAAAATTACAATGAAAATCACAAGAAATTCAAAGAAATAAAACAAAAATTAGAAGATAAAATTAATAAGAATATAGAAATAACCCATGTCGGTTCAACATCAATACCAACAATAAAATATGGAAAGAACATCATAGATATTTTAATTGGAGGCAAAGATAAAAAAGAATTTGTAGAAATAGCAAAAATCTTAGAAAGTATTAATTATATTCCAAGTGACAAAAGCAAGACAGAAGAATATCAATTTTTTGCATCAACAAACGAGGAAACTAAAAGCGGCGACATACATATTCATCTAGCACTAAAAGATACAAATAGATATAAAGAATTTATACTATTAAAAAAATATCTTTTAGAAAATAAAAAAGAAGCAATAGCATATTCAAATTTTAAACAAAAATTAATAACAGAAAAAATCAATGATAGAAAAGAATACAAAAGATTAAAAGGCGAATACGTGACTAAAATGATAGAAAAAATAAAACAATTAGATTATTAACATTACTTTTTACAGTATTTGAAAAAGATATAAAAGATTATATAATAAACAAAGAAATTTTTTTAAAGAATAAATATAGGGGATAAAATGAAAGAAATATTATTTGAGACAGGAAATGAATCAAAAGTTAACAGATTTAAAGAAAAATTACTAGAAAGAGGAATATTATTGAAATCATTAAAAGATATTAATATTAATCTTGAAGTAGAAGAAAATGGCAAAACAGCCATCGAAAATGCTGAAATTAAAGCAAAGGCATATTATGATGTTACAAAAATAACAACTATGGCAATGGACGACACTATGTATATAGATGATATTCCAGAAGATAAACAACCAGGCGTATTTGTTAGAAGAGTTAATGGAAAAAGATTAAATGATAAAGAAATGATTGAATATTACATTAATTTAGTTAAAATGTATGGAAAAGATGGAAAATTAAATACAAAGTGGATATCGGGAATGGCTATAATAAAAGATGGCAAAATATCAACTTACACAGACACGACAAGCGAATATTATTTAGTGGATACACCAGCTAAAGATATGATGGAAGGATACCCACTAAGCTCAATATTAGTTAATAAAAAAGTTAATAAATATGATATTTATCTTTCGGAAGAAGATAAAAAAATAGGTCAAGCAGACGATGCTGGTTTTATAGATTTTATTGAAAAGACAATAAAATAAAAGGTAATAGACCAGATAAAATATATTGTTAGAAATAAAAAATGATAATAAAAAAGTTAGAGAGGATAAGTACTTATAAACTTATCCTCTCTATTTAATTATAAGCATTAAAAATTAGTAATTATTTAACATTATCCAAATAATATTTTAAAATAGCATAATCCCTTCTATTAATCATTTTTGTAGAAAATATATTACTATATTCAGAAGGTTGCAAGTTTTTATAACAATCATTGATTTTATTTAAAGCTTCACGTGGTTCAAACCAACACAAAGTTGAACCTTCAGAAATCTCATTATCAGTAAAATTTAGTACATGAGTATCATGCAAAACTTTAGCATTAAAAATAAAAGAAGTTTGAACAAAATTATTTTTAGTATGACATTCTTCAACAAAACCAATTTCAGATATATCAGTGATTTCACATCCGGACTCTTCTAACACCTCTCGTTTTAATGCGTTTCACCATCATCAACACCACCACCAATAAGTTTGAATTCATTCTTTTTCTGTTTATTAAGCAAAGCAATCTGTCCAGAGTCATTCGTTAAAATTACACGAACTGCATTTCTTGTATCAGGATTATTCATAGGATATATTTTTTCACCAACATCTTCATCAGTAATCTTAAAAAGTAGATTCATAATAGCCTCCTAAAGCAATAATATCAAAGATAAATTGATAGTTCAATAATTATGATATATAATAGAGAAAATTATATAGGAAAGAATAGAAAATATGAAAAATAAAGTTTTTGAAGTAGTGCAAAAAAATTTTGGAGTAATAAAACCAGGAACATGGACAAGCAGAACATGGATTTTGTATGATGATAGAAGTGTTGAAAACACAGTAAATTATAAAGAAAGTGGAGATAATTCTCAAAAAGAAGAAAAGTTTGAATATAAAATATCAATATTAAAGTTATTAAAATTGAAAAAAATGATAAATAAATATAATAAAGAGAATGATAAGTCGAGAGCTTTTGACGGTAGTGCATGGGAATTTACATATTATGAAAATAATACAGTAAAATGGCACAGAGAATCAGGATATATTTATGGTGTCGCGCCATTAGAAAAAATATCAGAAATATTTATGAGATTAAAATAAAGGAAATAATTTTTGGGGGAATTTATATAAAATGATATACATAGTTAGACATGGTCAAACAAATTGGAATTTAGAAAAACGAAATCAAGGCAGAAAAGATATTGAATTAAATGAAAAAGGAATACTACAAGCAAAAGAAACAGCAGAAAAATTAAAAGATAAAAAGTTTGATATTGTATACTCAAGCCCATTAAAAAGAGCAATGCAAACAGCAAAAATCATAACAAACCAAGAAATTATTGAAGATAGTAGAATAATTGAAAGAAGTAATGGAGAACTTGAAGGAAAATTAAAATCAGAATATCAAAGTTTAGTTGATTTTACAGATCCAGATGAAACAAGATATAACATTGAACCATTAAATGATTTTAGAAAAAGAATAGAAAATTTTTTTAAAGAAATAGTAAACAAATATCCTAAAAAAGATATCTTAGTTGTTACACATGCAGGCGTAAGCATTTATGCAAAATGCTATTTTGAAGGAGAACCAACTGACGGCAATTACACCAAATATAAATTAAAAAATTGTGAAATTTTAAAATATGAAAACTAAAAAAGTGTACTAATTGTACACTTTATATTTTTGCTATTTTGATACCTAAAACACCATATTCTTCTTGCTTTTCAGGAGTATAAAATTCTTCAAGATTTAATATATGAGTCATAAAGCACCTCCAAACAAATTATAACATAAAATAATTGTATATTAAATAAAATTAATGTAATATATATCAAAAGGAGGATATAATGGAAGAATTATTGTATCATAAAACTAATAAAAATAATTTACCTAATATCGAAAAAAATGGATTAAAAAGAACAATCGGAAAGAATAGCAAATATGCTGGGGAACAAAAGGCAATATTATGCTTTTCAGAAGGAGTTGATGGAGTTCTTTTAATGACAGCAGTATTGTCTTATGGAACAAAATTAAATATTGCCGAATATTTAAAAACATTAGAAAATGATAGAATTTTAGTATTTGATAAATTAGGTATCAAAAACGAAAGAAATTATATAGATGGAAGAACAACAACGAATGACATACCAGCAAATAAATTACAAATGCTAGAAGTAAAGAACAATAAAACAGGAGCAATAAATTCATCTGCACTGGAAGTAATTTCATATATGATGTCAAAAGTTAATCCAATTGATGAACAAAAATTAAAACAATCATTAGGTAATATTCCATTAAATATGAAAGAAGAAAAAATTAAAATTATAACAGAATTATATAATCAAATGTATGAAGCAAATAAGACAAGAATTGAAAAGTATAAGAAAGCAGATTATAAATTAACTAGTACAAATGAAATAACAAAAGAATTTAATAGAGATATTGAAGATTAGGCAGTAATAAATAGTATTATAAAGCGAAAATCTAGTAAAATATGAAGGAGTATGTTATGAAAGAATTTAAAATTGAGTTATCAAATGGAATAAAAATTCCAGCCAAATTAGAATATGGAGAATTAATATATGGCGTAACAGCGATAGCAATTGGCAAAAATAATAATTATATTAACAATAACGATGTATCAACGCTTACAGCTAAACATCCAATAACAGGAGAAAATATTCAAATAATAATACTAGATGACAATAATTTACAAAATACGGCAACATTATTAGTTCCAGCGCATATACCAGAACATTTTGAATTAGCAAAGAAATATAATTTGCCATATAAGCAAGTAGTAGCACCATATTTTAGAGGAACTGGAGAGCAAACGCTAAGGCCTGATATAGAAACAAAATTTAGAAGAAGTGTAATTGCAGTAATAAAAAATGAAAAAGATAATACATATTTATGTGTAGATTCACCAAACAGAATATGTAAGTCATTTGTATTAGGAGGAATAGAAGAAAGAGAAACACCCGAAGAAGCAGCAATACGAGAAATAAGAGAAGAAACAGGATATACAGATGTAACTATTACAAGAAAAAGCATTTTCATACTACACAATCATTTTTATGCAGATTATAAAGGTGTAAATAGATATTCCCACCTATATATAGTATTCGGAAAAATAAATTCAGATAAAAAGGAAGAAATGTCCGAAGAAGAAAAGAAAAAGCAATTGCCCAAATGGATTAAGAGAGAAGATTTAGAAGATTTCTTAACTGTTATAAATAATAAATTTGTAAACGACTATTTAATGGATGGAGACATAGCTTACACTGGAGACGGAATAATGATGAACTCAGAGGAAATGAACGGTAAATTAAGATCAGAATTAAAGGAGCAATAAAATGGAAATTAGAAAAGCATGCTTAGAAGATATCGAAAACAATTTACTAAACTTATATCAAGAATTATTTGAATATCACTATAATAATAGGCCTGAGATCTTTAAAAAATCAAATATAAAAGAATTAAAGCAAGAATTAGTAGATAAAATAAATGACATTATTGTAATTGAAGAGGAAGGTAGAATTCAAGCATTTGCAATATATACTACAAAAGACAGAATGTCACAAAAAGTTTTATTTATAGAACAAGTAATTGTAGATAAAAAATCAAGAAATAAAGGATATTTAAAAGAATTGATAAATTATATTAAGAAAATAGCAAAAGAAAGAGAATGTTCAAGAATAGAGCTTTGTTGTTGGGAATTTAATATAAAAGCAAAAGAAATATATGAACATTTAGGCTTTAAAAAACAAAGAACAATTTATGAATTAGAAACTAATTAATAGGAGAATGTCATGAATAAACTAAAAATACCAACCAAGATATTTAATGATATAAAAAATGGAATGGAAAATCTAATAATTACAAAAGAAGATAAATTAGAAAAAGAAGCAACAATTAAATTAGTTGATTATAATACAGGAGAAGAAATAGAAGCACAAATAACATTCAAACAAAAATTTAGAACCATAAAAGAAGCAATAGAAAATATCGCCATAACATCAATAAAAAATGCATCAGAATATTTAGATTTTATAGGAGAAGTAACAGTATATAGAATTAAAACAGATATAGAGGTAGATATCAAAGAACTAATAAAAGATAGCGAAATATACAATATAATTGATAAAAATGAATTAAAGGAACTAAAATTAGGAAGATCTGACACAAAAGTATTTAAAACAAAATTAAAATCAAATTATCAAGAAGTAATATTAAAAATTCAATACACAGAAAACAAAAATAATTTAAAAGAAGAATATGAAAGATTAAAATGGATTGAGGGAAAACTAAATACACCAAAAGCATACTATTATAATGAAAAAGATAATACAAAATATTTGATAATGGAATATAAAAAAGGAGCTCCATCATTTAAATTTGATGATATAGGATATCAATTAGGAAAAGCATTAAAACAAATACATCAAGTCAATATAGAAAATTGTCCATTTAATAAATATTCTCCAGAACAATTATTATCGAATTTTCTAGATAAATTGGACAGTATATATCCAGAAATTCAAGATAATTATAAAGATGAAACAAAAGAAACAATAATAGAATTCATGAAAGAAAACATTCCAATAGATAAAGTCTTGACACACGGAGATTACAGTATGCCAAACATATTAATAAATGCTGGAGAAATAAGCTTTATAGATTTAGGAGAATTAGGAATATCAACTAAATATTTAGATATCTATTACTTGATGAAAAGTTTAAAAATTAACAAAAAAGAAGAAATCTTTGAAGAATTTTTAAAAGGATATGGAATAGACAAAATAAATAACAATTATATAAAATGGATGGATTTGATAAATATGTCACTCTGCTAAAAGTAGTTTTCATAAATGTACTAAATAAAAAATTATATAAAATAACTAAAATATAAAAAGGAATGATTTCTGTATTTACAGTAAAGATACTATTGTTCCATTATATTTATCAATCCACCAATATATCGTCTTTCTATGTTTCTTTATATACTATTGATGTTACTGTAACTCCATTTCTTAATGCATATTTAACTATTGATTGCTTATACTTTAATTCTTGTGTTATACTATTCATATGGAATACCTCTTTTATGATATTGTTTTTTGTTCAAACCAATTTTATCATAACTGGTATTCCTTTTATTATTATTTTTTATTACTGTGACATATCTATTGTAAACCTATAATGAAGAATATGAAATAATACTGATTAATAAATTTTAATATTGTTGTATGATGAATGCTAAGGAGGTAAGATATGTGTTCAAATAAATATAAAAATATACAATTAACCACTCAAATAGATGAAGCAAACTGTATAACGCACTCAGGCAGATTTCATGTTGACGATGTTATA
>JABCPQ020000033.1 GCA_013333035.2 Clostridiales bacterium
AAAAGAAGTTAGGATACTTGTCACCAGTAGAGTATCGATTAAAATATTTAAATTAAATACTTTTTTATTTAGTGAGTACTTGACAGGTACTAGTATCTAGGCTTCTTTTTTAATTGACATTATGACAGATGATTGATAATATAAGTTAAGTGTTTAATCTATGATTATATGGGAGGACAAATTGAAGAATTTTTTATTGATTGATGGTAATTCAATTATGAATAGAGCTTTTTATGGTATTATGGGGAGTAATTTGCTTACTAATAAGGATGGAAAGTATACGAATGCACTTTATGGATTTTTGAATATTTTATTTAAGAATTTAGAAATGATTAAGCCTGATTATATTTGTGTTGCGTTTGATTCTAAGACTGGTGCAAATGTAAGAAAACAAAAATATGATGGATATAAAAAGAGTAGACATGGTATGCCTGATGAACTTAGAGAGCAAATGCCTGAGATAAAAGAAATACTTGAAAAAATGAATATTATGGTGATTGAAAGAAGCGATTTTGAGGGTGATGATATTTTAGGTAGTGTTGCTAAAAAGTTTTCAAATGATGAAGTAACATCATATATTTTGTCTGGAGATAGGGATTTATTTCAATTAATTCAATCAAATATCAATATTATTATACCTAGAACTAAAAATGGAAAGACTGAAACAGAGATTTATAATTTAGATAAAATTAAAGAAGAATATAACTTAACGCCTAGTGGTCTTATTGAACTTAAAGCATTGATGGGGGATTCTTCTGATGAAATCCCTGGAGCACCTGGCATTGGGCCTAAAACTGCTCAAGTTTTACTTGAAAATTTTAAAACTGTTGATGGGATTTATGCTGAACTTGAAACTAATCCTGATAATAAAATATTTAAACCTAAAGTTAAATCAAGTTTAATTGAGAATAAAGATTTAGTTTATTTATCAAAGGATATTGGAACTATTGTGATTGATGCAGATGTTCCTGAAAACATTGAAGATTATTTGGTGAAAAAGTGGCAAAATGATGAGGTATGTAAATTATTTAAATATTACGAATTTAAGAAATTTGTTGAAAAATATTTTTCTGGTAATGATGATGTTGTTGTGGAAACTAATAATGACTTAAAAGATGAAGTTTTAAAATGTGTTACTCAAGATATTATTAAATATGAAGATTTAAAGATTGATAATAAATTAATTTATTATTTTGATAAAGAAATTGATGATGATGAAAATAAAATTATTAAGAAAAAAATTATTGGCTTAAGTATTATTCAGAGTGATGGTAGTGCAGTATATGTTATTCCAACATTGGAACAGTTAAAAAATTTATTTGAAGATGAGAATATTGAAAAGATTGGATATGATATTAGTGAAGATTATGTAATGTTAAAAGAGCTTGGCATTACGATGAAAAATATTAAATATGATATTGAAGTTGCTGGATATGATATTGATCCAAGTAATGTAAAACATAGTTTGGCTGATATTGCTATGCAATTTTTAGATATTGATATTAGTGAATTGTTGCCAAATAATCAAACTAGTTTGTTTGAAAAAAATGATAATTTTGAATCAAATATTAAAGTTGCGATTATTAATAAAATTTATGAAGTTACATTAAAAAAATTATCGGATGAAGCGGAAATTAAGTTATTTAATGAAATTGAAATACCGTTGATTACTGTACTTGGTGAAATGCAGTTTAATGGAATGAAATGTAATAAAGATACTTTAAATAATTTTGGAATTGAGTTGAGGGCAAAAATTGATGAATTAACAAATAAAATATATGATTATGCAGGTGAAGAATTTAATATTAATTCAACACAACAATTGGGAAGCATTTTGTTTGATAAAATGGGATTAACTCCTGGAAAGAAAAATAAAAAGGGATATTCTACTGATGTTGATACTTTAGAAAAAATAAAGTATGAAAATGAAATAATTCCTCTTATTTTAGAATATAGAAGTTTAACAAAGTTAAATTCTACATATGTAGAGGGGTTAATTAATTTTATTAATCCTAGAACAAATAGAATTCATTCATATTTTCATCAAACTATTACAGCTACTGGAAGGATTAGTTCTACTGATCCTAATTTGCAGAATATTCCTGCTAGAGAAGAGCTTGGTAGACAAATTAAGAAGGCATTTGTTCCTGAAAATGGATATGTTTATATTGATGCAGATTATTCTCAAGTAGAGCTTAGAGTTTTAGCTGCATTATCTAAGGATGAACACATGATGAATGCTTTTAAAAATGGCGAAGATATTCATAAGGAAGTTGCATCAAAGGTGTTTGATGTTCCTTTTGATGAAGTTACGAAGGAACAACGTTCTAAGGCTAAAGCTGTTAATTTTGGAATTGTTTATGGCATTACTTCATTTGGTTTGTCTCAACAATTAGATACAACTAGGAAAGAATCACAAGAATATATTGATAATTATTTGAAAAAATATAGTGGTGTTAAAGAATATATGGATGAGCAAGTTAAAAATGCTCAAAATAATGGCTTTGTGACTACATTGTTTGGAAGAAAGAGATATATTCCTGAGTTAAAATCTAAAAATTATATGGTTAGAGAGTTTGGAAAAAGGGTTGCAATGAATAGTCCAATTCAGGGTACAGCAGCAGATATTATGAAGATTGCAATGATTAGATGTTTTGATGAGTTAAAGAAATCAGGTATTGATGCGAGAATTGTTTTACAAGTGCATGATGAACTTTTGATTGAAGCTGCTGAAAAAGATAAATTAAGAGCAATTGAAATTTTAAAAGAGTCTATGGAAAATGCAGTAAATATGGATGTTAAATTAAAAGTTGATGTTCAAAGTGCTAATGATTGGTATGATGCTAAATAATGTATAAAAAACGTAATATTAAAAATATTGATAAAAAAATGTATATAGTATATTATAATGTAAAGTTTTATTAGTTTTAGGAGGAAAATATGGAAGAAAATTTAAATAATCCACATTTACACAATGATGAAGAATTAAATGAGGAAGATAATATCATTACTTTACAAAATGAAGATGGTGAAGATGTTAATTTTGAATTCTTAGATTTTGTTGAATTTGAAGGAAATACATATGTTGTTTTACTTCCACAGGAAGAGGATGCTGAAGAAGTTGTTATTCTTAAAGAAGAAGGAGTAACAGATGATGGTGAAAATGAAAGCTATGTATCAGTAGAAGATGATAGAATATTACAAAGTGTATTTGATATTTTTAAAAATAAATTTAGTGATGAATTTGATTTTGAAGATTAATATATTAAGCCTTTTAAATCTCGGTTTGAGGTTTAAAGGGCTTTTATCTTTTATGAATAATGTAGTTTTAGGAGGATTGTATGAAATTAGTAATGAATAAGTTTGTTGTTGCTCTGATGATTATTTTTTTAATTTTTAGAGTATTTGTTGTAGTTAAAGCTCAAGCAGGAGAAGCTTTTATTGTTAGCCCAATTGATATAAATGTTGAGATTGGATTAATATTTATTTCGTTTATATGTATTTTATTAGTTATGAGAAGATTAAAAGTTGGTGGAGTTATATATGCGTTAACTTTTTTTGCTTATTTTGGTGTGGATATTTATAATCAAATTATGAAAGTTTTTACTGATAGTGAATTTAATTTAAATATTGGAATGAACTTTATTAGTTCAATATTTGGTATTATTATGGGAATTTTGGCTTTGATGAATATTGCTTCTTATAATGTGAAAGTTGAAAAAGATGTTAAGACTGAGTGGTTTTATGATAATAAGAGCCTTGATAGAGAAAAAGATAAAAGAGATGATAATAATAACTATAGAATAATGTAATAATTTTGTATTTTGGAGTGAGTATGAAAAAAATTTTTGCAATAGTATTTACTATCATTTTAATTAGCTTTATTATAGTGCTTTTATTAAAAAGTGTTGTATATAGGAAATATAGAAATAGTGATTTTGGAATTAAGACTTATGTAAGTCAATATGATAGAGATAATGATGGGATTGATGATCAAACTGACATATTGAATAATGTTAAAAAATATATTTTGCAAAAGCCTAAATATAAAAGTAAATATTATGAAACAGGTTATCCGAATGATAAATATGGTGTTTGTACAGATGTTATTGGATATGGATTAAAAAATGCTGGATATGATTTAAGAAATCTTGTAAATGAAGATATTATTAAGAATATAGATAAATACAATATTGATAAAATAGATAAAAACATTGATTTTAGAAGAGTGAGAAATTTAAATGTGTATTTTAAAAATAATTGTATTTCTTTAACAACTGATTTGAAGAAGATAGAAGAATGGCAGGGTGGAGATATAGTTGTTTTTAAAGATCATATAGGTCTAATATCGGATAATAGAAATAAAAGGGGGATTCCTTATTTAATACATCATGCTAGTGTTACACAATTAAATTATGAAGAAGATGTTTTAGAATTTTATGGTCAGGATTATATAATAGGGCATTATAGAGTAAATTAAATATTTAAGTTATTGTATTTAAGTTTAAAAGTTGCATAAATATTACAGATATGTTACAATAATTCGTACACTAGAACTTATAGTGTATGTTAGAGTGTTATGAGATGGTTAATACCATTTTATTGTTGGTTGCTTATGATAATTTTATGCAAAATTTTATTAATAACCTTTATCAAATTGCTATTGATAGTAAAAAAGAAGTAAAGAAACTGTTGAAAAATATTAATTCTCAATTAAGAGAGTATGATGAAAAAAAAGAATTTGAACTACTTGATGAAAAGTGTGAATTCGAAGAATTTATTAAACTGATTTCAGTAGTAGGTATGTATTTAACAGAAGAGTTTGATAGGAATTATATTATAAATGCTTATAAAGCATCTCTTGATATTGATGAATATGGAGTATTAGGAGAAGATCGTTCGGAAATTGAGTATTATATAGATTCTTTTCCGACTGAAGAAAAGCTTAATTTAAATACTCTTTTATCTAAAGGATATGAATATGCCGAAGTATTGGAAGATATTTTTGGCGAAGAAAGTTTTAGGTACGAATTCTAATTAAAAAAATTAAGGAGGAAAGAGCAACCAACAACCCCCCAGGGGGTGCTTTTTTTTGTGTAATTTTATAAAAAGCACTTGAAAAAATTAATGTAAGGCTATATAATAATGAAAACGATTTCCAATAAGAAAGAGTGGCAAGTATGGGGAAAGAACGAAATACAAGGCAGAAAGAAGTAATAATTAATTTTTTAAAAGAAAACGAAAATAAGCATTTATCAATAAGTGATATTAAGGCAGTTTTGGGAGATGAAATTGGTTTAACTACAATTTATAGGATAATCAATTCATTGATTAATCAAGGATTTATTACTAAGATTCCTTTAGCTAATACTCAAGGTTATTGTTATCAATATAATGGGGATAGTAGAAAGAACTGTAATCATTATCATTTGATGTGTGAAGAGTGTGGAAGGCTTATTCATTTTGATAGTGAAGAATTAAATAAGACTTGTAGTGAAGCTTTGAAAGAACAAAATTTTGAAGTTGATTCTGCTAAAATTACCATTTTAGGAACTTGTGGGGATTGTAGAAAAAAAAGAAAATATGAGGAAATATGAAATTAAAAAAAGTTATTTTAATTGTATTATTAGTTTTGATTTGGGCAGCAATTATTTTTTTGATTGTTAAGCCTGGTAAAAAAGTAGAAAAGAAAGATGTCACAAAAATAAATGTTGTGGCAAGTAATTTTGCTAGTTATGATTTTTTAAGAGCAGTTACAAATGGTGTTGATAAGATTAATTTAAAATTTTTATTAGGACCTGGAAAAGATGCACATAGTTTTGATCCAACTGCACAAGATATTGCAGAAGTTCAAAATGCAAATGTATTTGTTTATATTGGTGGTACAATGGAAGCTTGGGCTGACAAAGTGTTAAAATCTGATTTTGATAAGTCTAAGTTAAAAGTTATTAAAGTTACTGATAGTGTAAATACTATTGAAGAGCAAGATGTTGACGGAGCAGAGCCTGAGAAAGAAGAGGAAGAAGTTGAAGGTGCTTTTGATGAACATATTTGGACTTCTCCTGAAAATGCTAAGAAAATGGTTAAGTATTTAGCTGAGAAAATGGGTGAAATTGATCCAGAAGATGCATATAAATATACTAAAAATGCAAATGAATATATTGCAAAAATCGAAAAGGTAGATAATGAAATTAGAGCAATAGTTAATGCTAAAGTAAGGGATAGGCTTGTTTTTGCTGATAAAATGCCTATGCAATATTTCTTAAATTATTATGGATTAAAAGCTAGTGCAGCATTTAATGGATGTAGTACTGAATTTGAACCAAGTAGTAAGACAATTGCTGGTTTAGTAAAAATTGTTAAGAAAAATAATATCCCAGTTGTTCTTTATATTGAGTTAAATGATGGTAAGGTTGCTAATACAATTGCTAAAGAAGCAGGAAATGGCGTTAAAGCAATGCAAATTCAGACTTTACACAATGTTTCACTTGATGATTATAAAAATGGTGAGACTTATGTTTCATTAATGAATAGAAATTTGAATGTTTTGAAAGCAGCTCTAGACTAAAATAAAAAAAGAGGTAAAAATGGGGTTAATTGAAATATCTGATTTGTTTTTTAGTTATCCAACTAAAAAAAATGTTTTGAATGGAATTAATTTAAATATTGAAGAAGGAAAATTCACTTGTATTGTTGGTGAAAATGGTTCTGGTAAAAGTACATTGTTAAAATGTATTTTAGGTCTTAATAAGGGTTATATTGGCCAAATTAAAAAAATTGATAGAATAGGGTATTTGCCACAGAAAACAGAAATACAGTCAAATTTTCCAGCTTCTATAGAAGAGATTATTATGTCTGGTACTATTTCAAATCATATTAATAGTATTTTTTATAAAAAAGACGATTATGAAAAAGTAATTGGTTTAATGAAACATCTTGATTTATATGATATTAGAAAGACCTCATTTGCTGATTTATCTGGTGGACAACAGCAAAGAGTGTTAATTACTCGTGCTGTTTGTGCTACTGAGAAGTTGATTGTTTTGGATGAGCCGACTAGTGCACTTGATCCTAATATTGCTAAACAGATTTATGAGCTTTTAGATCATTTAAAAAATCATGAGAAGATTACTATTTTAATGGTTTCACATGATATTGATCGTGCTCTTAAATATGCTGATAATGTTATTGAAATACATGATGGTAAAGTTCAATTTGCTGGTAGTGCAAATGAATATATATTGTTTAAGGGGGATGAATAATGTTTAATATAGTTATTGAAATGATGTCATATCCTTTTATACAAAGAGCAATGATTGTTGGAATATTGATTACTGTATCTGCAGCTTTAATTGGAGTTACTTTGGTTTTAAAGAGATATAGTATGATTGGTGATCGGTTTATCACATGTAGGATTTGGTGTATTGACTGTTGCTACATCACTTGGAATGACATCTCCATTATTTGTTTCTATTCCAATAGTTATGATAACATCAATTATTTTATTGAAGATTGGTGACAATAAAAAAATAAAGAGTGATAGTATTGTTGCTATTATTTCATCATCTGCTTTAGCAATAGGTGTTGCTGTTACGTCTGTTACAACTGGATTAAATACTGATGTGGAAAATTTCATGTTTGGTAGTATATTGGCAATGAATATGAATGATGTAATATTAAGTATAGTTGTTAGTATTATTGTAATTATTTTATTTGTTGTTTTTTATAGAAAAATTTTTATAGTTACTTTTGATGAAGAATTTGCGAAGGTTTCTGGATTGAAAGTTGGAAGATATACTAATTTAATTGCAGTTTTATCAGCTGTTGTAATTGTTGTTGGAATGAGAATGATGGGAGTAATGCTTATTAGCAGTATTATAATTTTTCCGGCAATTATTTCTATGAGATTATTTAAGAGTTTTAAAAGTGTAATTATTAGTTCAGGAATTGTTAGTATAGTATGTTTTATACTTGGTATGTATTTTTCATATGCATATAAAATTAGTACTGGTGCAACGATTGTTATTTCGAATTTAATAATGTTAATTATCTTTAGTTTAATTGAAAAGATTAAAGAGTCATAATCAAAGCTATGCGTGGGCATAGCTTAATTTTTTTGATATAATTTATTGATATATAAATTGTTTTTTGTTATACTGGGTTTAGTTTTATAGGAGGGGTATATGAGAGATAGTTTTTTAAGAAAGTTAATAGCGATAATTGTTCAAATAATTGTTTTGGTTATTATATTTGTTGTTTTTAGAAGTAATAAATATCTTAATAAGAAATATAATAGTAATTCAGTTCAAAGTAGTGTTTCACAAGATGAACAATTAAAACAAGCTAAAAACAGGCTTACTGATATTGTAAAGAAGTATAGAAATACCCAATTTGAAGAGTTGCTTAAAGAAGTAAAAGTTACAGATTGGTATGATATTAAAAATGAAGCAGATTGTGTTAAGTTTTATAAAATTGTTTTAGATATATATAATAAAGAAAAATTGTCTGTTGAAGATAAAGTATTTTTGAAAGGATTTTTTGAAGGTTCTTTAGAATATGATGAGGCACTTGATGATTTTCAAGATGTAAAAAATGAAATTAAAAATTCAATAGAGAATGAAGTTTAAGAAGGTAAGCATAATGCTTATCTTTTTATATTATACAATGATAATAGAGGAGAAATAATAATGAATGAAATAAAATGTCCTAAATGTGGGACAATGTTTCAAATTGATGAAAAGGATTATGATTCAATTGTAAAACAAATTAGAGATGCTGAATTTAATGCAGAAATAAAGAAGAGGGAAGAAGAATTAAGGAAATATACAAAAAGTGAAATAGATAGTTTAAAGGAAAGATTAGATTTTGAAAAGAAAAGTGAATTATCTAATAAAGAGCTTGAAATAGAAAGACTTAAAAATCAAATAAGGCAAAGTGAAATAAAAAATAAATATGCATTAAAAGAAGCGGTACAGGAAAAAGAGAATAAAATAGTTAATTTAGAGAATAAAATTGAATTAAGTCAAAAGGAATATCAATTAAAAGAGCAAAATTTGATTGATATTCATGCAAGAGAAATTAAAGCTAAAGAGCAAGAGATAGAATTATATAAAGATATGAAATTAAAGTTATCTACAAAAATGGTTGGCGAAACATTGGAGCAACACTGTAAGGTGCAATATGATGAATATCTAAGACCAATATTAAAAAATGCATATTTTGAGAAGGATAATGATGCTAAAACGGGATCAAAAGGAGATTTTATATATAGAGAAAAAACAGATGATGGTATTGAATTTATTTCAATAATGTTTGAGATGAAGAATGAATCTGATAAAACAGCAACAAAGCATAAAAATGAAGATTTTTTTAAAGAATTGGATAAAGATAGAAAAGAAAAAAATTGTGAATATGCTATATTAGTATCATTATTAGAAAAGGATAATGATTATTATAATGGAGGGATAGTTGATGTTTCTCATAAATATGAAAAAATGTATGTAGTAAGGCCACAATCTTTTATAACGATAATTAATATTTTAAGAAATTCTGCATTGAATACAGTAGAAACGAAAAGAAAGTTGATTGAAATACAAAATCAGAATATTGATATAGCGAATTTTGAAGAAAAAATGAATAATTTTAAATCGGCATTTTCAAGAAATTTTAAATTGGCAAGTGATAAATTTGATTCAGCAATAGATGAAATTGATAAGACAATGCAACATTTGCAAAAAATAAAGTATAATTTATTAGGAAGTAAAAATCAATTAAGATTGGCTAATGATAAAGCAGAAGATTTAACGATAAAAAAATTGACGTTAAATAGTCCTTCAATAGCAAAGCAAATTGAAGATAATAAATAAAGGAAGAATAATAGATGAGAGAATTATTTAAAATAATAAATAAGAGAAAATATACATTATTATTAATATTAACAGTAATATTTGTATTAATAGATAAAGTACAGCCATTAATATTATCATATTATACAAAGTCACCAGTGACGTCAGAAAAAATTCTTAAATTAATAATAATATATATAGGAACATTATTATTTTTGTATTTTATGAATGTGATTATACAAGTTTTGCAGAGTAAATCACGAGAAGAAATGAAGATGAACGGGTTAAGTTATTATTTGAAAAAAGTTGAGAAAATGACTTATGATAATTTGTCAAAAGTACATAGTGGAGTAATTCAAAGTTTAATAATGGATGTAATAAATAGAGGTAATACAGTAATAGAGTGTTTAATGCAATATATAATTGATATTTTAATATCATTAGGAACATTTATATATGTATCATGTAGTCAATCATTAGTAACAGGAATTATTATTATTATACTTTGTACTATAGCAATAATGTCTAAAATTTTTATAAGAAAAACATGGATAGTATTTGAAAAATCAACAAGAAAGAAATGGTCAAAGATAAATGCAGCATTTATAGATTTTTTAAGTAATATAATAACAGTAAAAAAGTTAAATATAGAAGAATATGCTGATACTGAATTGAGGAAATCAGGAAATGATTATTTAAAAAGTGTAGAAAAAAGTAGTTTTAAGATATCATTAACATCTTTAGTATTTAATTTGATAATGACATTAACTTATGGAGTTGTATTTGTACAAACATATCAAACTGTGAAAACAGGAGGTGATGGTTTACCTTATTTAATATTTTATTTAACTGCATTATTAAATGTAAGACATTCAATAAATAATTTCGCAAGAACAATAGATGAGATAAATAAATTTGTTAGTTCTAAGAAGCAATTAGATGAAAATATAAAAGAGTTGGAAAAAGAAAAGGAATTAATAAATGAATTTAATGAAGTAATATATTCAAATATAAAATTTAATTATGGGGAAACTACACAAACTATATCTATACCAAAATTTGAAATAAAGAAAGGTGATAAAATAAGTATTATTGGAGAATCTGGACAGGGAAAAAGTACTTCATTAAATATATTTGCAGGATTTTATAAATTAAAAGAAGGAAATGTTATTGTAGATAATATTGAAAAGCATGATATTAGATTAGATGTTGTATTTATATCTCAAGAAACTGAGTTTTTTGATACAACAATAAGAAATAATTTATGTTTAGGAAAAGATATTTCAGATGAAAAAATAATTGATTTGCTATATGAAGCTGGATTAGCAGAATGGTATAACAATTTAGAAAATGGTTTAGAAACTGTTGTAGGTGAAAAGGGCGTAAAGCTTTCAGCTGGTCAAAAGCAGAGATTAAATTTAATTAGAGGAATATTAATAAATAAAGAAATTTATTTTTTAGATGAACCAACGTCTAATTTAGATAAAGATACTGAAATAAAAATATATAATATGATTGAAAAATATTTAAAAGATAAAACATATATAATTGTAACACATAGACCTAAAGTACAAAATTTATGTATGAAACATTATAAAATTTTTAATCATAGATTGGAACAAATGTAAAATTAATGTCATTGAATTTATAGCAAGTTTATTAATATAATGGTGTCATAAACTATAAGGAGGTTTTATATATGATTAAAGTTTTACAAATTGGATGTGGAAAGATGAGTAAATATTCAATGAGATATGTTTATGAGAAAGGTGCTGAAATTGTTGGTGCTTTTGATATTAATGAACATGTTATTGGCAAAGATATTGGAGTTTTAATGGAAACAGAAGATAAAGGGATTAAAGTTGATAATTTAAGTAATTTGGAAAGCTTTTTAAAAGAAAATAAAGCAGATATTGCTATTGTTACAACTAGAAGTTTGATTTCTGAATTAAAAGATGTTGTTTTGACTTTAGTTAATGGTAAAGTTAATGTTGTTACTACTTGTGAAGAAGCTTTTTTTGCTGAGAATAGTAATAAATTGGTTTTTGATGAAATTGATAAAGCTGCTAAGGAAAATGGTGTAACTGTTACAGGTGGTGGTTATCAAGATATTTTCTGGGGAAATCTAATTAGTACATTAGCAGGTTCTGTTCATAATATTACAAAAATTAAAGGTTCTTCAAGTTATAATGTTGAAGATTATGGTATTGCACTTGCTGAAGTTCATGGTGCTGGTTTGACACTTGAAGAATTTGATGAAAAAATTGCAAAACCTTCTGAATTATCAGCTGATGAAATAAAGAGACAAGTTGAAAATGGTACTTTTGCACCAAGTTATATGTGGAATGTTGTTGGTTGGCTTGCAGATAAATTTGGATATCATATTACTGAAGTTTCACAAAAATGTGTTCCACAAACAAATGTTAAAGATATTCATTCTACAACACTTGGAATGGATGTTAAAGCAGGAAATGCTACAGGTATGAGTGCTGTTGTTGTTGCTAAAACAACTGAAGGTGTTGAAATTGAAGCAGAATGTATTGGTAAAGTTTATGATGAGACAGAGTTTGATAAAAATGTTTGGACAGTTATTGGTGAACCTGATACTACTGTTAGTGTTGAAAGACCTGATACTGTCAGATTAACTTGTGCTGATATTGTTAACAGAATTCCAGATGTTATTAATGCAAGACCTGGATTTGTTCCAACAAGTGAAATGCTTGATCCAAAATATAGAACAGAATCATTGGATAAATATTTAAAATAAAAGTTGATTAAACTGGGTGGTATTTGACCACTCAGTTTATTTATATTATTTTATTGAACAACTGCGATTTATTGATTTGTAAGTGTTTGCAGTTTTATTTTAGAAAAGTATTTATATATGGATAATCTTTTGATATAATTCAGATAGATTTTAAAAGGAGGATTATATGAAAAATTATTTTGGAAAAAGATTGATTTATTTTATTATTCAAATTATTATTTTAATAGTTGTAGTAGTAGTTTTAAAAGTTAATAAAGGATTTAATAAATATAATAATACTAATTATAATAATATGACTCAAGAGCAAAGGCAGGCAGAAGCTCAAAGAAGACTTCTTGATATTGTAGGAAAATATAGAAAGACACAATTAGAAGAATTTTATAAAGAGGCAAATACAAGGGATTGGGCTGCTGTTGAAGATGTCAATATTCGTTCTAAATTTTATAAAATAGTGCTTGATATTTATAAGAATGAGAAACTTGATAAACAGGAAAAAGCTTTCTTAAGTGGATTTATAGAAGGTATTCTTGAATATGATGAGAATATTGATGATGCAAAAGATTTAAAATTAGAAATGCAAAATGCAGTTAAATAATTTTAGATTATAATAAACTTTCATTATTGAATATAAAATTTAATAGTGGAGGTTTATTTTTATTGAAGAAATATCTATAAAATGTTAGAATATAGGCATTAATAGTAATGGAGGAAGTTATGAAACATAAATTTTTAGAAGATTTAGGAATTGATATTAATGATGAGACAAAAGATATATTGGAGCAATTTGATTTAAATGGTTTTATGGATCAAATTAGTGATAATAGATTAACTGAAGTTAAAGAAAAAGTTGATAAAATTGAAAACGAGATTGAGAAAAAAGATGAAGAATAATATTGTTAATAAAAATGAGAAGTATGTTGTTGATATTATTGATTATGGTATTGATGGCGAAGGTATTGCTAAAATAGATGGTTTTACTATTTTTGTTCAAAATGCAATGAGGGGCGAAAAATGTGAGATTTTGATTGTAAAAGTATTAAAAACACATGCTTTTGCGAAAATTTTAAATATAATTGAGAAGTCAAAATATAGGGTTGAACCTGATTGTAAAACTTATAAAACTTGTGGTGGTTGTAGTTTAAGACATATAGATTATAGAGAAACACTTGTGATAAAGAAGGAAAAAGTTCAGAATTTAGTAAATAAAAGTTTAAATAATAGGGTAATTGTTGAAGATACAATTGGAATGGATAATGTTAGTTATTACCGAAATAAGGCTATTTATCCTGTGTGTATTGATGATAATGGAAATAAAAATTTTGGTATTTATTCTGCTAGAACTCACAAAGTAGTTCCGTTTGAAGAATGCTTTATTCAATCTGAAATTTCACAAGAAATTGCAAGATATATAATTGATAATTATAATGGGACAATTTATGATGAAGTTAATAATACTGGCTCTTTAAGAAATATTATGATACGTTTTGCTAAAAATACGAATCAAGTTATGGTGGTTTTAGTTCAAACAGATAATAATGTGTATATTGATTTAAATGCTTTGGTATCAAAGTTTCCAAATATACGAACTGTTGTTATAAATGTTAATGATGAGAAGACAAATGTGGTGTTATCTGGAGAAAATCATGTAATTTATGGTGATGGAATTATAGAAGATTTACTTGGAAAATATAAGTTTGTTATTTCTCCTAATTCATTTTATCAAGTTAATCCAGTGCAGACTGAAGTTATGTATAATCTTGGTATTGAAATGGCTGCTTTGAAGAAAGATGATATTATTTGTGATTTATATTGTGGAATTGGTACAATTGGTATTTTTGCTTCTGAATATGTATCAAAAGTCTATGGTATAGAGATTGTTGATGCTGCTGTTGAGAATGCTAAGCAAAATGCAATTTTGAATAATGTTAAAAATATTGATTTTATTGTTGGTGATGTTGAGTTTGCTTTTGATAAATTATTGAAAGAAGATGGAGTTGTTCCTAACGTTGTTTTTGTGGATCCGCCACGTAGGGGTTTGGATGATGTAACAATTGAAAATTTAAATAAACTTAATCTAGATAAAATTGTTTATATTAGTTGCAATCCGGCTACATTGGTGAGGGATTTAGCTAAACTTGAAAATGAATATAAAGTAGAAAGAATTGTACCTGTTGATAATTTTTGTTATACAAGTCATGTGGAATGTGCAACACTTCTTGAACGAATTAATTAGAGAAGTAGAAGAATATTTTATACTCTGGGATAGGACTTGTAGAACTAATAGAGAAACGTTATCTGTTGTACGTGATCATGAACTTGCCATATAGTTTTCTAAAGAGTTTGTGGAATTATATAAATTTTTTTTAAGTAAAGAAAAATTTTAAGTTAGGAGGAGATGAAGCTGCATGAAAGAATATATTGTGAATTTAGAAAAAGAATTTTCTTTGATAGAAAATGGCTTCAAAGAGGAAGAAAAAAGAGCCTTTGCCGATTACAAATCTAATGATAATGAGCATAGTAAAAAAATGGCATTTTTAGCTTATAAATCCAATGTATATCAAGTTAGAATGTACGGTATATTTCTTTTTGGATACTTATCAGAACAAGATGATATTTTAGCATTTATGCGAGATGAAGTTTCCAAAGATGATAATTGGAGAGTTCAGGAAGTATTGGCAAAGGCATTTGATGAATTTTGCAAGAAAATAGGATATGGAAAAGCACTTCCAGTAATTGATGAATGGTTAAAAAATAATAATCCTAATGTAAGGAGAGCAGTAACAGAAGGATTAAGAATATGGACAATCAGACCATATTTTAAAGAAAATCCAAGCGAAGCTATCAGACGAATTGCAGCATTAAAAGATGATTACAGTGAATATGTTAGAAAATCAGTTGGCAATTCTTTAAGGGATATTAGTAAGAAATTCCCGGAGTTGATTAAAATTGAGCTTGATAGCTGGAAATTAGAAAGTAAAGAGATAAAACAAGTTTACAAGTTGGCAAGTAAATTGATTGTATGACAAATAAGAATTCATAGGATGTAACGATGAACAATATTACTTGTATTTGTTTAGGTGTGAAAGATATGGAAAGGTCAATAAAGTTTTATAGAGATGGTTTAGGATATAAGACTGATTGCAGAGAAAATAGTCCGTCAGTATGCTTTTTTGATACTCCGGGAACAAAGTTTGAACTATTTCCTTTGGAACAATTAGAAAAAGAGTGCTTGGAAATGGCAATAACAAAAATTTTATTTCAGGTGATATGTTCAGGCTTGATTGGATTAAAGAAATAGATACAACACTTCCAACACTGATTTCTGTTTCGGGTGTTTATCAGTATTTTGATGAGTCTAAAATTATAGAGATGATTAAAAAGATGAAAGCTCAAATTCCTAATGGAGAATTAGTCTTTGATTCTACAAATTCTAAAGGGTTAAAACTTGCCAATAAATATGTGAAGAAAACGGGAAATAAAAATGCACAAATGTATTTTAGTGTAGATAACCCAAAGGAATTTGCAAAGTATACGAATACTAAGCTTTTAGAAGTAGATGGATTTTTCCAAAAGGCATTAAAGGATTGTCATGGATTAAAGTTAAGTACAAAAATATATATGTATTTTGCAGATAGATGGAGCAGGACACTGGTTGTACATTTAAGATTTACCGAATAATTTATGGAGTAGTTTAGAAAATGAGTTTAGTAAAGATGTTGTAGATTATTATTTTATGACAATTAGTTTGGAATCCGTAATGTTTGATTTAAATGTTGATTCTGTTTTTGATTTAATTTCGCTTAGAAAAAATAATAATAAAGTACCTTTTGTAGAATTACTGAAAAAGCTAAAGTAGATAAATAAAAATTAGAAATTGTGGGGACTAATGATAATTTTCACACCACATTAAGGAGGTTGAGATGAAAAATATAGATATTTTTGTACATGAAAAATATAACAAAGCTGATTACGAAAAGGTAGCAGAACATATCTATAAAACGTATGACGATTTTATGAAAAGTGATTGCTTTGTTACTTCATTAAAATTTGTTCAAGAACCAGAATTAGGAGAAGGAGATAGTCCGAGGAATATTTCCCAATATCCATTGGAAGATGTATTAGACAAATTTTATGTGGCGATTCAGGATTTTTATGAAGATTTGAATTATACCAGTGATGAGACTTGTTATTTGGAATTTTCGGCTTCAGATATGGAAGATATACAGAAACTACTTGGAATCGTAAATAAGCATGTATACAATAAGGAAGATGGGGATTATATAGAGCTGGTGATTGAATAGTGTATTAAAATAATTACGATATAATTTTACGGGTTCTGATAGTAAATGAACAGATATTTGTTCAAAAAAAGATAGTTACAAATCCCAGTTTGTCGAGGTATTACCTTTTAACGATAACCTTAAGCTATCGTTAAAAGGTTCATAGATATGTTCCTACATGCAGACAGGTTTGAGTTAACGTACTTAGTGTTTACTCGTTTCATGCTGAGGCAGTTACCATTTTAGTTAAGTCAGGTACTGACGCAAACTAAAAGCTGGTATTGTCCACGGGACAACTTTCCAAGAGCAAGGAGCGAGGCGACGTGGCGATTGGAGACAGCGAACCGCGGAAACCGTCACAAAAGGCACGAACTACTCTGTAACTCGTAAACTTAGCCATTACACTTGAACATGAACTTGTCACAAAGTTTGCTAAAGAGTTTATAATTATATAATGGGTATTGTTTAAACAAAGAAAAATTAGAGGCTGGAGGTAAGTAGTTGAAAGATAATCGAGCGGATTTTATCAATATAAAATCATTTGAGGAATTTAACAGATACTA
>JABCPQ020000034.1 GCA_013333035.2 Clostridiales bacterium
AGTGTTGCTTGTTTGTCTGCTGGTGCTGAAGTTACTCATATTGATAGTTCTAAAGGAATGATTGAATGGGCTAAGGAAAATGTTAAAAGTTCTGGTCTTTCTGATAGGCCAATTAGATTTTTAATTGATGATGTTGTGAAATTTGTTAATCGTGAAATTAGAAGGGGTAATAAGTATGATGCAATTATAATGGATCCTCCTTCTTATGGAAGAGGCGCAAATGGTGAAGTATGGCATTTTGAGGAAAATATTAGTGATTTGATTGATTTATGTATGAATATTTTATCTGAGGATCCTTTGTTTTTCTTGATAAATTCCTATACTACAGGTATTTCTAGTCAAGTTTTAGAAAATATTTTGATTATGAAAATGCCAAAGAAAGTTAAAGGTTATTATTTTAATGGTGAGATTGGTTTACCAATGACTAATTCAAAATTGATATTGCCTTGTGGAATTTTTGCAAAGTGGGAAAAATAAATGAATGTTTTATATGAAGATAATCATATTATTGTGGCTATAAAACCTGTTAATGTTCCTTCACAAGAGGATAAAACTGGTGATAAAGATATGCTTACAATGATTAAAGAATATATTAAAGAAAAGTACAACAAGCCTGGAAATGTGTATATAGGACTAGTTCATAGATTGGATAGACCAGTTGGAGGGATTATGGTTTTTGCTAGAACGTCAAAGGCAGCTTCAAGGCTTAGTGAAGAAGTGAGAAATAAAAGTTTTAATAAGAAATATTTAGCAATCGTTAATGGTAAATTTGATGAAAAATCTGGTACTTTTGTGGATTATTTGTGGAAAGATCAAAAAAATAATACGAGTTATGTTGTTAAAGAATCTAAAAAAGGTGCTAAAAAGGCTGAATTGAATTATGATGTTTTGAAATATAATCATGATGATGATTTGTCTTTGGTAAAAATAGATTTAAAGACAGGTAGACATCATCAAATTAGAGTTCAATTTTCTTCAAGAGGACATGCCTTGTATGGTGATAATAAATATCATGGAAGAAGTAATTCGAATATATGTTTATTTGCTTATCAATTATCTTTTGTACATCCAGTGACCAAAGAAGTGATGGAATTTGAAGAATTTCCTTTTAAAAATGGAATGTGGAAAATGATTGATGGAATATAGTTAAATAATCATGAAAAACAATAGAAAATTGGTAAATTTTATTGCAAAAGGCTTTTAAATTTATTTATTTATGATAAAATGTTTTTAATTATAGTTGCTGTTCTATAGATTTTATTTATAGAGATACTAATGAAAATTAATTTTGAAAGGATGGATTGTATGAGCGTTAGAGAAAATAGTTTAAGAATCTATGATACGAAGAGGACGTTCTTTTCAAAGATAGGAAGTACTTTTAGCAAAATATTTGAACCGACAAGAGAAGGTATTAATAATTTAATTATAAATTCTAAAAGAAATAATGTTTTGAAAGGTTTTAAAGCTTGTCAAAATGTTAAAGAACAGAAGAAAGCAATTGCTGATAGAAATTTTGAAATGTATTATTCATTATATATGGATGCTATTGATGATTTGATTATTAATACAATTTATAAAAAAGTTAGAAATAATGTTGCTTCAGAGTTTGAAAAAGAAGCAATGGGAAGATATTATAATATTATTCATTTAAAAGAAGATGATGATATTGAATTTAAATTAAGGAAACAGCAATATTTATTATCATTGGACTTTGATATTGTTAAAAATACGAAGAAACAAAAAGTCTATGATGAATATCTTAATTTTTATATTAGTCAACAGGATATTTTGTATAAAAAATTGTTAAAACAGTATTCTATGAAGATGACTGAAAAAGTTGATATTAATAGGAAAATTGAATTATATGACAAGGTTTTTGAGGTTCTTGATGAATATGTTAGAAATATTGTTTCCTTAAAGAAAATGACAGATGAAGATATTGTTAAATTGTATTCAATGTATGAGACTTATGAAGTTGGAAAATTGGATCAAATAGATACATTGGATAAACGAATGATTTTGATTGCTATGAGTAGAAAATTATTTACACATAGTTTACCACTAGTTATTGCTGAAAAAATGTATGTTAGAACATTAAAGGATATTAGAAATTTAATAGTTGATACGAAAATTTCTAGAAAAAGAGAGAATGCTTATCAGTTGTTGTTAAAAGCTATGGAACAATATGTTGATAGATTGCTTGCAGTAAAAATGTATTGGAATTCTGATAGTGATAGAAATTTCTTTGTTGAATTTGGTTTAAAAAGAAAAGAAATTGATAGTTTAAGAAATACTGACCATAATTTATATGATTTAAAAAGACAAATTTTGTTTATTAAAGCTGATATGAAATTTTTGAAAAAATATGGGGATAAATATTATAGAATTATTAAGTTTTATAAATCAAAATTATTTGAACTTGGTAATTTAAAATGTTTAAAAAATTCATATAAAAAGTTTGATAAAGTTTATAAATTTACTAAAATTAAAGTTATTAAAAAGGAAGAATTAAATGAAGCAGTTTGCTGAGATTACGTATGATAAAATTGATGAAAATGCTGAATATGATAAATTAATTAATAAAGTTGTTGCTGAATGTTTTGAAGTTGAAAATATGAGTGATATGTCTTTATATTTGAGTATTAGGTTAACTAATAATGATGTAATAAAAGAAATTAATAAAGAGTATAGAAATATTGACAATGCTACAGATGTATTGTCTTTTCCAATGTTTGAAAAAAGTGAATTAGATGATATGATTGCTCAAAAGTATGAATATGAAGAACCTTTTGGTGATTTAATTATTTCTATTCCTAGAGTGAAAGAACAGGCTATTGAATATGGACATAGTTTTGAAAGAGAATTGTCTTATATGGTAGTTCATGGATTTTATCATTGTATGGGATATGACCATTTAATCGATAGTGATAAAGTTGTTATGAGAAAAAAAGAAGATTTTGTTTTAAATAAGTTAAATATTACTAGGGATTGAGGAGAATGTTATGTCGAAGAATGAGAAAAAAGATGAGAGGCTATATAATAGAGATTTTTTACAAGCTTGTAGTAATGCAGTAAATGGTATTGTTTATAGTGCGACAACACAAACTAATATTAGAAAGCAATTAATTATAGGTTTTGTTACTATGGTACTTAGTTTGTTTTATAATTTTACCACATCTGAATTTTTGTGTTTAACAATGTCGATATTTTTTGTAATTTTTGCAGAATTAGTGAATACTGCAATTGAGACAGTTGTTGATTTATTAGTTGATGTATATCATCCTAAAGCAAAAATTGCGAAAGATGTTGCAGCTGGTGCAGTTGTGCTAGCTGCTATTAATGCAATTGTAGTATTATATTTTTTATTTTTTAAAGAAGCTAAATTAGTGGATATGAGTAATAGTTTATTAAATCATATATCATCTACTAATTCACATATTGCATTTGTTGGAATAATTATTA